>JALUXQ010000167.1 GCA_027013265.1 Campylobacteraceae bacterium
AAAACCACTTATAAATGCAACAGGGGTAATATTGCATACAAATATGGGCAGAAGTTTGATAAGCCAAGAGATTGTACAAAGAGCCATGCCTGTTATCTGCAACTACTCAAACCTAGAGTACAACCTTGAAAAAGGCTGCAGGGGTGAGAGATATGAACATGTGAGTGCGCACTTAAAAGAGCTTTTGGGCGTAGAAGATGTTTTGGTTGTGAACAATAACGCAAGTGCAGTCTTTCTTGTTTTAAATACATTTGCAAAGGGTGCTGAAGTTGTAGTATCAAGGGGAGAGTTGGTTGAGATTGGAGGAAGTTTTAGAATCCCAGAAGTGATGAGTCAAAGCGGAGCAATTTTAAGAGAAGTGGGAGCTACAAACAAAACGAAACTAAAAGATTATTCAGAAAATATCAATGAAAATACAAAGATATTGATGAAAGTGCACCAGTCAAATTTTTCAATAGAGGGTTTTAGCGAAAGTGTACCTTATGAAGAGCTTAAAGCTCTTGCAAGTCAAAATAGTCTGCTTGATTATTATGATTTAGGTAGCGGATATATCCCTATTTTACCGTATAATTTAGGGCAAAAAGAGCATTCACTTATAGAAATCTTAAAGACAAATCCATCTCTTATAAGCTTTAGTGGAGATAAACTATTCGGCTCTGTTCAAGCTGGAATCATAGCTGGAAAAAAAGAGCTGATAGATAGACTAAAGCAAAACCAACTATTAAGAATGCTAAGGGTAGATAAGATAACAATCGCTATACTAGAGGAGACTATCAAGTCGTACTTAAAAGAGGAGTTTGAGCAGATACCAACGCTAGATATGCTCTTTGTTGGCATAGATGAGTTGAAAAAACGAGCTTTGAGCGTACAAAGTAAAATTGGCGAAGAAAAATGCGAAGTATTGCAAAGTAAAACTGTGATGGGCGGAGGTACTTTACCTAACCGAGAATTTCCAACTGTAGTTTTACACATAAAAGGAAAAGCTGACAAATTAGAGAGAGAGTTTAGAAAAAAGTTAATCATAGGAAGAATAGAGAGTGACAAATTTTTGCTAGATTTTAGAAGCATACAAAAAAAAGATATAGAAAAATTGATAAAAATAGTAGCTGAGAATTTGAAATGAAGTATATCATAGTAGGAACAGCAGGTCATGTTGACCATGGAAAAACTGCTCTCATTGAGGCGCTCACAGGGTTTAGCGGGGATACTCTAGAAGAGGAGAAAAAAAGAGGGATTACAATAGACCTTAGTTTTTCTAATATGCAAAACAGCGATACGAATGTCGCCTTTATAGATGTGCCAGGACACGAAAAGCTTCTTAAAAATATGATTGCTGGAGCTTTTGGATTTGACTCTAGTTTGGTCGTAGTAGATGCAAACGAGGGGTTGATGCCCCAAACCATAGAGCATCTTGAGATTTTAAATCTGTTGCATATGAAAAATATAGTTATCGCCTTAACAAAGAGTGATTTGGTTGATGCCTCACACCTTGTAAAAACACAAGAAGATGTAAAGACATATATAAAAACATTGGTAAACCTAGAGATTTTTGCTCTTGTGCCAGTGAGTATTTATGATGAGGATTCTATACAAAAATTAAAATCTATTCTCTTCTCTTTGCCAATCTTGGAAAAAGAGAGCAATGGACTTTTTAGATACTATACAGACAGGTCTTTTTCGCTTGCTGGAGTTGGTCAAGTGGTTACAGGAACGGTACTTGATGGAACTATCAATGTTGGCGATAAGGTATTTGCACCCGAAATCAACCAAGAGTTTAAAATAAAAAATCTACAAGTCCACCAAAAAGATGTGAAAAGTGCTACTAGTTCATTAAGAACCGCTATAAATCTACAGGGAAATTCAAAATCTCCGCTAAGAAGAGGTACACTTCTTTGCAAGAAAGGTTTTATTAAAGGTTTTAATAGTATCGATGTTTGGGTTGAGGGGATAGAGAAACATGAGATAAAGCACAACTCATCTGTAAATTTCTTTGTTGGCACAAAACAGGTTGTTGCAAAGGTTTTATTGTTGGGCGGAGTCGAATCTACAGATAAAGGCTTTGCGACTCTTAACTTCAAGCAAAAACTTTTTTTGGTTCATAATGAGCCTTTTATACTCTCTAGCGGAGGCAGGACGATTGGTGGGGGACGAGTTTTAAACCCTATCAATGACCCACTTAAGAAAAAAGCTAAATTAGAACTGCTAAAAGCCTTAAAAGATGATGACTTTGATTCTGTTTTTTTACTTTTAAGTACAATCCATAAAAAAGGTTTTGGACTAATCTCATCAAACCAAAGGTTTGGATTAAATCATGAGGAAGCCTTAAAGGTTGCAAATGGTTTGAGTGGTGTTTTTGTGGATGAAAAAGGTTTGGTTGTCTATCCGATTGGTATAACAACTGAGTTAAAGACAATAGTCCAAAATATATATAAAAAAAACAAATATGCCTTGCTCTCTGCATCATCTCTCTCCTCCAAACTAAAATGGGCAAGTATATCATTGCTTAATAGTGTACTTGAAGATTTATGTGAAGATGAATTTTTGGCTCTTGAGAATGGCGTATATAAAAATGCCAAAGTAGAGATCAAAAACATAGATGAACATGTAGAAGACAAGATATATGAGATTTTAAAAAATGCAGAATTAACACCAGATGCACCATATAATATCTATGATGATTTAGATATAGACAGAAAGATGGGAGACAATGCGCTAAAAAGATTGACTAGAGCTAAAAAAGTGGTTAGACTCGCTCATAATATTTTTGTTGAGGCAAAAGCTCTTAGTAGAGCAGTTGTTGCATTGCGAGAGATTATGTCTAAAGAGGGTTTTGTGGATGTGGCTACATTTAAAAAGCACTTTAATATGAGTCGAAAATTTTTAGTAGCCTATCTTGACTATCTTGACAACTTTGATGATATAAAAAAAGAGGACAACAGAAGAAGTCTGTCGTAGTTAACAAAATATTTAGTTAGAAGAGGTACAATTTATCTTGTAAACCTGAATAAATAAGCATTTCTCGCCAACAGGCGAAGCTTTAGTAGCGTGTGAATTCTTTGGGAGCTTTGCTCTCAAAGAAGATGACAATAAAATAAAAAAGGATTTTTTGTGAAAAATATCGCAATCTTATCTATTATACTGATGGCATCAACTCTTTTTAGTGCAACAAATGAAGAGATAATAGCACATTTTAAATCACGAATTCCGGTCCCAAACCTCAAAATAAAAGTTGTTTCAAGGAAAAGTGTCTCTGATACTCTTGATTATGTCTCTTTGTTTTTGACGAATGGTGAAGATTCGCAAAAGATTTCGGTTTTCACTAGCGCAGAATATATATTTCCTGATGTTATCGACATCAAAAGTGGAATAAGTTTGCGAGATAAGATGAAGAGGGAGCAAACTAATAAAAATATCTCGAAAGTTTATAAAAAAGAGGCTAAGAAAAATATAATTTCTCTTGGAAATGACCCAAAAAAAGAGACTCTGGTTATATTTTCAGATCCTGAGTGCCCATTTTGCAAAAAAGAGTTATCTAAAATAGAGAGTGAATTAAAAAAAGTCAATATCAAAATGTTGTTTACTCCCGTACATGACAAAAGTTCGCTAGAAAAATCAGCTCTTATATACAAATATACCAAAAATGCAAAAAATGACTCAGAAAAAATCAAAGTTTTAAGAAAATACTTCAACCAAGAGATAGATGAAAAAGTAAGTAGTAAAGAAGTCCAGAGGATAGATAGGCTAAGACAAAAATACTTCAAGGCAGGAATTAATGGAACTCCTTATAAAGTCATGGAAAAGGATATTACGCAATGATGAGACCACTGCACAGTATATGATATAATAGACTTCTTAGATTGGAGGTGATAAATGGAATATGACATAAAAATTTTATCTACTATTGTTATATTAATCATCTCGTTGTTTTTAATAGCTATAAAGAGGCTCATGTCAACTATTTCATCTCTGAAACAAGAACTGCAATTTGAACGAAAAAATAAAAAACTACTTGATGCTCTTCCTATTCCTGTTTTTTATAAGGACAAAAATGCAAAAATTGTTTATAAAAACAGTGCATTTATATCCAATTTTGGTATCAATACACAAGAGACTTCAAGCTACCTATCCAAGTACGCATCTAAACCAAAAGAGCAAATTACTCTAAAATTTGACAACAATATAGAGAAACCAGTGCTACTCTATATATCAACCATATTGGATGAAAATCGAAACAAAGAGGGCAGCATCGGCACTATCTTTGATGTAAGCAATTTCAAGAAAGATATAGATATATTGGTGGAATGGAAAAAAAGATACAGCTTGGGAGTTGAGGGGTGTGGATATGGTATATGGGATTGGGACATAGTAAATAGCGATATATACTTTTCTGCACAGTGGAAAGAGATCATGGGATATGATAGTAGCCAAGAGATAAATAGTCTGAATTCTTGGCTAAATCTAGTAGATGCAAGAGATATGGCTAGAGTCAATGAAGCACTCAACAGGCATTTAAATGGAAAAAGTAAGATTTTTATCATAGAACATCGTTTAAGGCTAAGTAAAAATGTGAAGTGGATAAATATTCGTGGCAAAGCACTATTTGACCATAATGGCAATGCCATAAGAATGACAGGACTCATCATAGATATAAGCCGAAGAAAGAGAATCGAAAATGAGCTTAGTAAGAGTCAAAAACTTTTTGCGACATTTATGGATAATCTTCCAGCTATCGCATTTATAAAAGATACAAAACACAGATACATATATCTAAATAATTTTTATGAAAATTACATCGGCTTTAAGGAGTGGAAAGATAGAACTGTAGATGAAATTTTTGACAGAAAAACAGCTGAAAATATTATAGAAAATGATAGAAAAGCTTTTTATGAAGGTATTAAAAAACATGAAGAGATGATACCTAATGAAGAGGGATTGCCACAATATTTTGAAGCATATAAATTCCCTATAGATAGTGGCAATGATGAGAAATTACTATGCGGTTTTGGTGTAGATATAACACAAGAAAAAGTTTATCAAGAGAAGATTTTCCTATATACTGAGATATTTAATAGCACATCAGATAGTATTTTCATAACAGATGAGAAACAGAGAGTAATATCAATAAATCAGGCATTTGAAAAATATACAGGCTACAACATACATGATGTAAAAGGCAAAACGCCAAGCTTCTTAAGGGTTTATGATCAAGATAAAGAAGTCTTTAGTGTTATAAATAAGTCTCCAAAAAAAGATGGTAGATATTTAGAAAAGGTGCTAAATATAAGCAAAAGTGGGTCAGCTATTTCCGCATTTGTTAATATCGGTAGTATTAAAAATAGTATGGGCAGAGTTACCAACTATTTTGTGATTTATAAAAATACAGAAGCAGATCAATAATCTTATATATATTTTTAGTAAAGCACATTAACACCCCATTCACACAATTTGGCTAAGATTTGAAATACCTAACAACAATAAAGGAATTTTTATGAATATAGATATTTTAATGATAGAAGATGACACAGAATTAGCAGGATTGCTGACCAATTTTCTTTTAAAATACAATATATCAGTACAAAATTATGAAGATCCCTATCTTGGAATCAGTGCTTTGGATATCGGAAAATTTGACCTTTTGATTCTTGATCTGTCGTTGCCCGGCATGGATGGACTTGATATTTGTAAAGAGGTAAGAGAAAAATCAAATATACCAATTATAATTTCAAGTGCAAGAAGTGATGTAGATGATAAAATTGTAGGTCTTATGCTAGGGGCTGATGACTATTTGCCTAAGCCATATGAGCCAAAAGAGCTGTATGCTAGGATAATCAGTGTATTGCGAAGATATCAAATAAAAGATGATAAACAAGAGAAAGATGATGTGTTAAAACTTGATAAAGATGCCATGATGATAACTTTTGAAGAAAACCCTCTAGAGTTAACAAAAGCAGAGTATGAAATATTAAGTTATCTGATAGAAAAAAAGAATTGTGCTATAAGCAGAATAGAGCTTTTAAATAACTCTTTATCACTCGATGATGAAAAAGAGAGTAGAAGCCTAGATGTGATAGTCAGCCGACTTAGGCAAAAACTTGGCGAGAGCTCAAAAAGTCCAAAATATATACACTCTATAAGAGGGATGGGATACAGGTTGCAAATGTGAAGTGGTACCACTCAATAATTACTAAAATTTCTCTGATATTTCTCTTGGCAATTGCTGGAATCATCGCTATTTTATATACTCTTATGATTCATCAGATGCAAAGAGATTTGACAAATTCGGAGCAGATTGCTAGATTTGCGATTCACTCTGCATATGATGAAAGAAGCAGAAAAATTAACTACAAAAGTTTGCAAAATGCTGGTTTGGTAATCGTTAAAAATAGAGAATTGAGAAAAAAAATACTATCAAATAGCATGTTATTAAATACTCATCAAAGAACTTCAAGTATGATGCAAAACATGATGAGCTCCAAAATGATGAAAAGAGTCATGAACCTTAGTGTAAGGTCGATTATTTACCATAAAAAAATGTACATTATTTTAAAGAGAAGAGATAGAAGAGTAGTAGTGTTTGAGACTCCTTTCAAGAAAGAGATTTTTCCATCTATTCTATTTCCGATGTTAGCAATTTTATTTGTCATTTTACTCTATATCGCAATTATTAAAAATATTTTACCTCTTTATACTCTCAAAAAGAAGATAAAACAGTTTGCAGATGGAGACTATGAGATAGATTGCAAAAGTGAAAATAGAGATGAAATAGGAGTTTTGGCAAATGAGTTTAATGAAGCTGTTCAAAAGATAAAAAGCCTCAGAGACTCAAGACAACTTTTTCTAAGAAACATCATGCATGAGCTTAAAACTCCCATAGCAAAAGGAAAATTTGTAACAGAAATCACTAAAGATGAAAATCTAAAATTAGTTTTAGGGAATATTTTTAACCGCCAAGAATCTCTCATAAGTGAGTTTGCAAGGATAGAGAAGCTAAATGCAAATGAACTTCAACTAGACACCAAAGAGTATCTCTTGGAAGATATCGTTGATTTTGCACAAGATATTTTAAATCATGATGACTCAAAAATAGAGAAAAATCTAACCCCTGTAAAATTAAAAGTGGATTTTGAGCTTTTTGGTACAGCTTTAAAAAATTTACTCGATAATGGTATAAATTATTCTGTTGATTCAAAAGTAAAAATCTATAATGATGATAAGAAAATCACAATTTCAAATAGAGGGGAGGAGCTAGAATTTCCTCTTCAAAATTATGCACAACCATATTTCTTGAAGGGTAAAAAACAGAAAAGCTCTCGTGGACTCGGTTTTGGACTCTATATAGTGTGGCATATAGTAAAACTACATAATATGCAAATTCACTACAGAAGAGATAATGGAAGAAATATTTTTGAGATTTCATTACCAAGCTCTTTTTAATATATATTTAAGTATAATGTAAGCCAATTCAGAACTTCTTAAGAGAACTTCTTCAAAACCTGCCAAGATTTGGGATACCGAGCGAGTATGTAGGTTTTTTACATACTAGTTTACAGGTTTACCAAAAAGACAAACTAAACTTATGATTTTTATGTAGTGAAGCACGGCTTTACAGTCAGTTTTCTTATGTGCTGAAAAATTAATATAAAGAGAAAAAATGACAACAACTTTTGACAAGTTTAATTTAGACAGTGATATTTTAAAGGCTGTAGTAGAGGCTGGCTTCAGAGAGCCAAGCCCCGTTCAAGATGAGGCGATACCTTTGGTATTAGAGGGACATGATATAGTAGCGCAAGCACAAACAGGTACAGGAAAAACAGCAGCTTTTGGATTGCCAGCTATGAGCATGATTGACTCAAATCAAAAAAGAGTACAAATACTTGTAATCACTCCAACAAGAGAGTTGGCAACACAAGTGAGCGATGAACTATATACACTTGGAAGATTTAAAAACATCAAAACAGTAACCATATATGGAGGCTCTTCTTACAATAGACAGATAGGTCTTATCGAAAAAGGCGCTAGTGTAGTGGTTGCAACTCCAGGAAGAATGCTTGATCTTTTAAAAAATGGCAGACTTAAAAATTTTGCTCCACAGACTGTTGTACTAGATGAAGCAGACGAGATGCTTGATATGGGATTTTTGGAAGATATAGAGAGTATTTTAAAATTTCTTCCAGATGAGAGACAGACTCTTCTATTTTCTGCAACTATGCCCGAGCCTATCAAGAGACTTGCAAAGAGAAGATTGAATGATCCAAAATTTGTAAGTATTACACCAAAAGAGCACACTACAAATGAAGATATCGAACAACTATACTATGTGATAGAAGAGAGAGAAAGAGATAGTGCACTTATTCGACTCTTAGACTCAGTTGAGCCTGTAAAATCCGTAGTTTTTTGTAGAACTAAAAAAGAGGTAGATAGGGTCTCTACGCAACTTATGGCGATTGGTTACTCTGCTAGTGGACTTCATGGGGATATGGAGCAAAACCAAAGAGAGAGTGTCATAAAAGCTTTTAGAAATTCGCAGATTGAGATATTGGTTGCAACTGATGTTGCCGCTAGAGGACTAAATGTGACCAATATATCACATGTATTTAATTTTCATATACCTTTTGACCCTGAAAGTTATGTACATAGAATTGGCAGAACCGGAAGAGCTGGAAAAAAAGGAACGGCTATAACTCTTGTGACCCCGATGGAGTATCACAGCATGCAAAGGATAGCGAAAAAGGTAGGAACCAATATAAAGTTTAAGATGGTGCCATCTCTTAGTGATGTAAAAGAGTCACAACTTCAAAAAATGGCAAATGAGATAGAAAATGCCCCTTTGCAAGAAAATGCTCAAAAAGTTTTGGATATCTTGGGTGACGATATAAATCTAAGTAAAATTTCTCTAAAACTTATCTCAATGCTTATAAACAAAAACTCTTTGCAGGGTCCTAACAAGATTGGATTTGATCAAAAAACATTAGCTAATCTAGTAAAAAGACTAGATGATAGGAGTGGTAGAGATAGAAATAGAGGTAGAAGAGGTAGAAGCAGAGGAAATGATAGAAATAGAAACTCATCAAGAAGTAGAAGACCTAGAAACAGAAGTAGAGGATAAACATTATATTAAATATTACTAAAATTAACAAAGTTGACGAAAAAACTATTTGATATTTTTAAAATATTGATGTATAATACAAAAAAATTTAGGAGGATATATGAAAAAGATAGTCTTAG
>JALUXQ010000168.1 GCA_027013265.1 Campylobacteraceae bacterium
AAGAGCCTAACTCTAAAATAAGCCCTGTATTTTCTGCAATAGGGATAAATTCATCCGGAGACAATGCACCTAAATCATCATCAAACCAACGTACCAAAGCCTCACAGCCTACCACCTGACGCTTACTGTTAAATTGTGGTTGATAATAGACATATAATCGATTGCCGTTTAAAGTTTGATGCAACTTTTGCTCTATTTCAAGATGTCGTTCTACCCGATTAGACAAATCTTTATTGAAAACAATCACACCATCTCTTCCTTTTGATTTTGCCTCATACATAGCAATATCAACTTCTTTGATAAAATTACTCGAATCTAAAGAGAAATTTTCCAACTCATGCAATCCGATACTTGCAGAGATATGTAAATGGTGTGTATCTATATCGTAAGGTCTTCGTATCTCTTCTAACAGTTGCAGTGCAAAATGATATGCCTCTTTCTGTGTCTGTTGCGTTTTATCTAGCTCATCACTCACCAAAATAAACTCATCTCCACCCAAACGTGCAAGCACATATCTCTCTTTAGTAAACTCAAACAAACGCTCTGCCACAGCTACCAACAACTTATCACCAATCTCATGCCCCAATGAGTCATTAATGGTCTTAAAATGATCCAAGTCTATCAACAGCATATATGCAATTTTATTTTTAGACAATAACCTTTGATGCAAAGGCTCCATATACTCCATAAAATAGCGACGATTATAAAGCCCAGTAAGCATATCATGCTGTGCCTGATAGTAGTTTGTACGTATGAGATCATTGGTATTATATGATGCATAAAGAAGCACACCCAAAAAGATAAGAGAAAAAACAGACAACACATACCCAAACCATGTCCCCAAAAGAAAAAAATACCATACCAATGGAAGCATCAATGTTAAGAGTATAGGCACAAAAAGCTTTTTATCTGACACCAAGAGGGTTGAAGCCACAACAGAAGCACCCAATTCAGTAAAAATTGCTATATAATGTAAATTAAATTGAGAGTATTGAATATAGAGTGCAAAAATAACTGCCCACGAAGCAAAAGAAGCATACATAAAAAGACTCAAGTGTGCATACCAACGACGTAACTGCACTTCATTCATCTGATTATGCGTATAATATCTATAAATAGCTATACCATATAAGGAGAGAAGCAAAAGAAAAAGATACCATAAGAGTGCAGGCATAAAGATGTTAAATATCCAGCCAAAAATAACATACACCACCCCAGGGATAAGTGACAAACCAATCATAAGCAAAATTTGCTTTTGGAGAAAATGATAATACTTTTGCTGTTTCATAACCTGTTACATCTCTATTTTATTCCCCCATATATGTAAAGGATAACATAGATTTACTTTAATCTTCAAAAATGATAATATCATAAGCACTTTTTGTGACCAGTGCTTTACTTGTATGCACAGAACCATTGCGATTAACCTTTGAGAGTTCATCGCGCAGTTGATCAATCTCTTTTTGCATGTGATCAATTTGCTCCTTAAGTTGCAATACAATATCAACACCAGCAAGATTGACTCCCATCTGACGTGTTAAACGCAAAATG
>JALUXQ010000169.1 GCA_027013265.1 Campylobacteraceae bacterium
TCCTTTATATCTACATTTCCAGGCACTAAACTATCAAATCCGTATGCTATGAATGTTATAGATTTATGTCCTGTGGGGGCTTTGACTAGTAAAGATTTTAGATTTCACCAAAGAGTTTGGTTTCTTAAACCACAAGAGGCCATATGCGATGGATGTTCTCGCGGATGTTCGTTGTTAGTCGATCACAATAGAGAAAAATATAAAGATGATGTCATATATAGATATAGACCTAAGCATAATGAGGCAGTAAACGGATACTTTATCTGCGATTATGGAAGACTTAGCTATAAAAAAGAGAATGAAAATAGATTGAAATTTGCTTACATAAGAGGTATGGAGAGCGAATTTGAGTATGCGATTTTAAAGTTGGAGCGATTACTAAAAAGATATAATTCAAAAGCCTTGCTTCTATTGTCCCCGACTCTTAGTCTCGAAGAGATATATAGACTAAAAAAACTCTCACAAAAACTTGATTTGGATATAAATGGTTTTGATGCAAGTTTTGATGAAAGTTTTGAAGATGATATGCTGAGAAAAATGGATAAAACACCAAACAGAAAAGCCTTGGAACTGCTCGGCATAAAATCATCTTATGAGAGTCTGCAAAAGAGTCTTGAAAATAAAGATTTTGTTCTACTTATCAACAGAATGGATACCGATTTGATAGAAAAACTATCTTATGATGGCGCGGTTGGAGTTTTAAATTATAGTGATATACCAGAAAAAAAGAGCTTAGATATAATCATACCTACAGTATCTCACACACAAAGAGATGGAACTTTTATAAATTGTGATAACTATATACAGTATAGTAAATGTCAGATTCAAAAAGATATAGAGGCTATAAAAATCCTCGATTTGGTAGAGGGAATCTTGAGTGATGGAGTCTCTACATGTAGGGCGGTTTGGGATAGTGGATTGGCACAGGAGTACTTCTTGGAAGGTATCAGTTTTGATAGCGTAAGATTTAACAGTATAAAAATCGAGTCAAAATGAATGCAATTTTAGTAGCAGTTGTTATTGTAAATGTTATTTTAGCACTACTTTTTTCGCTAGGAGCTGCTCCGATATTGGTGTGGGTTGAGAGAAGAGTTGCTGGTTTTATTCAAGACAGACTAGGTCCAAACAGATGTAATATCGCTGGTTTTAGACTTGGCGGGCTTATACAGTCGTTTGCAGATATGCTTAAGCTTGTTTTTAAAGAGGATTACAGAGCAGGCAATATAAAAGAAAAATTTATATTTAGAGTAGCCCCTGTTATCGTCTTTGTTTCGGCGTTTTTGTCTTTTATGGTGATGCCTTTTGCAGATGATTTGGTCATAGGAAATCAAACATTTATTATGCAGGGATTGCCCTTAGATTTTGGAATCTTGTGGTTTTTAGCCCTTGCAGGCCTTAGTGTTTATGGCATCATGCTAGGTGGCTGGTCTAGTGGAAACAAATACAGTCTTTTAGGCTCAGTAAGAGCTGGTGCCCAAGTCATTAGTTATGAAGCATCTATGACTCTAGCTTTGATATCTCTATTGGTTACTTACGGCTCTGTTC
>JALUXQ010000170.1 GCA_027013265.1 Campylobacteraceae bacterium
CTGTTAGAGGTCAAAAAACAAAAACTAATGCGCGTACACGAAAAGGTAAGAAACGAACCGTCGGCGCAAAAGCTAATTAGAGTCTCAAAGGGAAACAGATGGCAAAAAGAAAAGTAGCTAGAAAAAAAGTCGTTAAGAAAAATATTGCTAAAGGTATAGTTTTTATATCAGCAACATTCAATAACACTGTAGTGACTGTAACTGATGAGATGGGAAATGTTATTGCGTGGAGTAGTGCTGGTAGCCTTGGTTTTAAAGGTAGCAAAAAGTCAACTCCATATGCAGCTCAACAAGCAGTTGATGATGCATTGGCAAAAGCAAAAGAACATGGAATCAAAGAACTAGGTATCAAAGTTCAAGGTCCAGGGAGTGGTCGTGAGACAGCAGTTAAAAGCGTAGGTGCATATGAGGGTATCAGAGTAACTTTTTTAAAGGATATTACTCCATTACCACATAACGGTTGCAGACCTCCAAAAAGAAGAAGAGTATAATTTTAGGTATCATTTAAGATACAAAATATAAAACAGATAATTTTTTTGTTTATGCAATAGGAGAAAAGATGGCGAGATATAGAGGACCAGTTGAAAAACTTGAAAGAAGACTCGGTGTAAGCTTAGCACTAAAAGGCGAGAGAAGACTTGCTGGTAAAAGTGCACTTGATAAAAGACCTTATGCACCAGGTCAACATGGTCAAAGAAGAACAAAAATCAGTGAATATGGGCTTCAATTAAGAGAGAAGCAAAAGGCTAAGTTTATGTATGGCGTTTCTGAAAAACAGTTTAGAAGACTCTTTTCAGATGCAAACAAAACTGAAGGAAACACAGGAACTAACTTGATACTTTTGATTGAGAGAAGATTGGACAATGTTGCATATCGTATGGGTTTTGCAACAACTAGAAGATTTGCTCGTCAATTAGTAACTCATGGCCATATTTTGGTAAATGGAAAGAAAGTAGATATTCCATCATACAGAGTAAAAGCTGGAGACAAAGTAGAAGTTTGCGAAAAATCAAAAAATAATCCACAAATCGTTCGTGCGCTAGAGCTTACTGCACAAACAGGGATAGTTCCTTGGGTGGATATTGATACAAGCAAGGCATTTGGTATTTTTACAAGAATTCCAGATCGAGAAGAAGTAGTTATTCCGGTTGAAGAGAGATTAATCGTTGAGCTATACTCTAAATAATTAGGTAGGTAGCATATGAAAAGCATAAACACATCAGCACACATGCCAACAGAAATTGAAGTAGAAAATATTTCTAAAAATAAGATTAAAGTGAGTGCATACCCTTTTGAATCAGGTTTTGCCGTAACTTTAGCACATCCGCTAAGAAGACTACTATTTAGTTCAACCGTAGGATATGCACCAGTTGCAGTGAAAATTGATGGTGTAACACACGAATTTGATAGTATCAGAGGAATGTTAGAGGATGTAGCACTTTTTATCATAAATCTTAAAAATATTCGATTTAAATTGAAAAATGGTGAAGATAGAGCAGTCTTGAACTATTCATTTACAGGTCCTAAAGAGATTAGAGGTAGAGATTTAGAGAGTGATGAAGTAGAAATCGTCACACCTGATAACTACTTTGCAACTATAAATGAAGATGCTGAACTTAATTTTTCAATTATTGTTGAAAAGGGTATCGGATATGTGCCTAGTGAAAATATTAGAGAAGATATGGACCCTGAGTATATAGCACTTGATGGTTTTTTTACACCAGTTAAAAAAGCTGTTTACGAGATAGAAAATGTATTGGTTGAAGATAATCCAAACTTTGAAAAGATAGTATTTACTGTTGAAACAGATGGACTTATTTCACCAATTGAAGCATTTAAAAACTCTATGGAAGCTATGTATGCACAGATGTCAGTATTTCAAGGAATTCTAAATATACAAGTTGAAACAAATGAAGTAGAAGAAGAGACAAGCATGGAGTTTGGTAAATTACTGCAAAGTATAGAAGACTTAAACTTAAGTGCTCGTAGTTTTAACTGCTTAGATAGAGCTTCGATTAAATTTGTCGGCGAATTAGCATTGATGAGTGAGGTTGAACTTAAAAATTTAAAAAATCTTGGCAAAAAATCTTTAGAAGAGATAAAACAAGCGATGGAAGAGTTAGAGTATCCAGTCGGTTTTGAATTCTTAGATGATTCTGCTGAAGTTTTAAGAAAAAAAATTCAAGATTTAAAATCTGAAACGAATGAGGGCTAAGCATGAGACATAAGCATGGATATAGAAAACTAGGTCGTACTTCAACACACAGAAGTGCACTTCTAAAAAACCTAGCGATTGCAATAATCAAATATGAAAAAATAGAGACTACTCTACAAAAAGCAAAAGAGCTTAGAGGATATATAGAGAAACTAATCACAAGAGCAAGAAAAGGTGATGCAAATGCTCACAGAGCTGTATTTGCAGCTTTGCAAGATAAAGAGTGCACTAAAAAACTTGTCGAAGAAATTTCTACCAAGTATGTTGATAGAAATGGTGGTTATACAAGAATAATCAAAACAAGAACCAGAAGAGGCGATGCAGCTTCTATGGCATTTATAGAATTAGTATAATTCAACAGCAAGAGAGTTATTAACTCTCTTGCAATCTTATTAATATCGGCAGATATTTAAAAACCCAAACTAATAAAACCAAAACCAATAAAAATGCGCTTGATGCTATCAATGGGTAGTAATTTAGTCCAAAATTTGAACTTACTCCTGAAAAGAATCTAACTAAAACCACAAGTTGAACAGACCAAAATATTGCTATTGTTATTTTATCAGCTGTTGGTACTCTGCCTGAGTGCCCTAGTGTAACTCTCGTTCCAAATCCTATAAGGATAGTGACAAAGTAACCTATGGCTATTATGTGAAGTGGGGATTGTTCAAAAAAGAAACCAACGCTCAATATGTCTGATATAGACTCTACAAAAGAGATAAAAAAGCCGATAGGTATCCACAATAGCGCAAGATAAAGAATCCACATGATAGCAGTAGTTTTTAGTATCGGCAATCTCCATCTAAGTAGCTCATATGCAAAAAAAGCAAAAAGAGCAAAGTTGACAACAGCACTAAAAAGTGGATAATTTAGAGTGGATGAGATAGTTTTTAATCCTAGCAAAATAGAGCTAATCTCCAGCAAGTATTTGGATTTGTTTATCTTGTATCCAGGAACTTTTCCTGTTGTAAAAAATGGTATCATTCTTTGAGAAACTGTAAAAATAAGAGCAAATATAAACAGATAAAAACCCAGATTTATACTAAATTTTTGCAACAAAAAAGCGAAAGAAAAGCTAAACGAGGATATAAAAAATACAAGATTGGATAAAATCCCAAAAGCAAAAGCTATAAGTATCCAAGAGGTATCGCGTTTGTCAGTCACTACACTCTTTTTATAGATTTTAAAAAGAGTTTGAAAGCTGGTTATATTTGCAATCAAAAGTATGATTAGTGCAACTTTTGTCAAGTTTGTACTTATAAACAGAGATGATATATAGGTGATAGAACCAGAAAGATATAAAAAATACCTACTCATATAAGCTTTTATATCTACACTTGCTTGCATCAAAAATTTTGGAAAAACAACAAATAAAAATCCCAAAAAGAATTGCACAAAAACGATATGAATCATGGGATATGCGTGCAGTTTAAATATAGAAACATTAAGATTTATAATATTTAACTGTTTTGCTCCAAGAAGAAACAGAAAAATTATAAGTAAAACCATTCCGCTTGTAAAAAAAGGTTGATGTGGTTGAGAAGAGTATCTTTTGTACCAAATTGATAGCATATTTATCCTTATACTGCAACAAGTCTGTTGTATAAATCAATCCAAGAAGAGAAGTTTTAATCTATCGTCTCATAAACTTCTACTTCAGGACGACCACTGAACCAGTCTCTTGGCGGCAAGTTTTCATGCGATTTTGAAAATGCATCGCTTTTGGTGTAGTCCAAGAAGCTTTTCATATCTTTCCAGGTTGTTTCTATTGTAAAATTGTTATTTTCAGAGACATGAGGCATATGTTGAGGAGCTAAAAGTCTCATATCAATAAAACCTGGTTGAACCTCTATCTTATGGGTTTTTACTGCCTCTTTGAGATGGGCAGAGTACTGCTCATTGAACTCTAATTTGATTGGAAATTTTGTTAAAACTATTACCATGTTGTGTCCTTCGTTTTGGTTTGATAGTAAAATTATAACAGAATAAGACTTAAGATTTATAAATCAATATAGATTAAACATAATTATTATAAAATAATATTACAGTAGACTTGTTGCAGTATAAGGATTTTTATGAATTGGTTATTATATATACATATTATAGCTGCTACGGCATGGATCGGTGGTTCAATTTTTATGTTTGCTTTGGGAGTTTTTCTTAAGGATAAAGAAAAGCAAAGCATAATATATCCGGAAATCGCTCCGATTTTTGGATATTTTGAGCTCGTATCGCTTGTTATTTTACTCTCAAGTGGTACATGGATTATGTATGATGCTGGCATGTTATCCTCTTTGTTAAGGGGAGATAGCAATGAGATATTGAATATTTTAAAAACAAAGCTTTGGATGGTTTTGATTATTGTTATTGCTACAATTTTACATTTTATTGTTGCTCTTAAAACGAATAATGCCCAAAGAAGCCAGTTGGAAAATTTAATATCACGCAGTTCATCTTTACTTGTATTCTTTTTAAATTTTGTTGTGGTATATTTTGCTATGCTTATTAGGACGAGTATGGGCTGATTCTGAGTCGTTTGACTTTTTTGTAGTGGTAGAGACTAGTGCCTCTACCATCAATTGTTTTGTATTGTGCTATTGGCAAGTACCGCAACAACTTGTAGAAGTAGTCTCTTTGACTGCAGCGATTGCAGCTTCGTAATTTGGCTCTTCAGTGATTTCAGGGCAAATATCTTTGTATGAAATCTTGCCATTTGCATCCACGATAAAAATTGCTCTACAGGTTAGACCAGCAAGTGGACCATCAGCTAAAAGTACACCATAAGCATTTGCAAAATCTTTTGCTCTAAAGTCACTTCCTACCTTTAAATTTTCTATGCCTTCTGTTGTGCAAAATCTACCCATAGCAAATGGTAAGTCCATAGAGACAACAGTAACAGAGGTATTTTCTAGCTTTACAGCCTCTTCATTAAATTTTCTAGTTTCTGCTGCGCAAACAGGAGTATCTAGCGATGGAACAACAACTATAACCTGAGCTTTTCCTTGTTGTCCACCAATCTCTATGTCGCTTAAATCATTTGATACGACTTTTACTATGGGAGCTAAATCTCCAACATTTACTTCATTTCCTGTGATGTTTACACTATTACCTTTTAGGTTTGTAGTTGCCATTTTTTTCCCTTAAATTAAATTTTCATGGTATTATATTCAAATAGGATAAATATTATCTTAATTATATCACTAAAGAAACAAAAAGTTAGTTTTGGATAAAATAGAACGAAATTTATATTTAGAGATACTCTAAAAACAAACAAGCAGGTAAATATGATATATGAACACGAGATACCAACAGGAAGTAAGCTCTATTTTGGAAAGAGTGCGAAGCTAAAAAGAGAGATAGAGAGTGTTGCTAGCGGTATATTTGAAAAAGAGAATTTTGAAGAGATTGTGACCCCATTTTTGTCCTATCATCAACACGGAAGTATAGCAGAAAAAGAGCTTATAAGAGTGGCGGATAGTGATAATCATGTGCTCTCCTTAAGAGCAGACAGTACGATGGATGTTGTGAGGCTCATGAGCAAAAGATTGGGTCGAAGTATAAACCAAGATAGATGGTTTTACATACAGCCTGTTTTTAAATTTCCAAGTTTTGAAGTCAATCAAATAGGAGCAGAGTTTGTTGGTGCAACAAGCCTTGCTTTTGGAGTCGATATAAGTTCACAGATTTTCCAGAACTTTTCACTATCTCCACTTTTGCAAATATGCAATATAAATATACCAAATATTATAGCTTCAAAGTATGATTTAGATATCGGTATATTTGAACGAGGAGAGATACAAAATCTCTTTTCTCTAGGTGTTCCATGGCTTGATAAACTTATCAAGGTTAAAGATTCACAGCAGCTAGACGAGGTTATAGAGGAGGCTCCAGAGGATATAAAAGAGGAGCTTGTGAGCATGAGAGAGATGGGCAAAATGATTGATTATAAAAGAGTAGTTTTTTCACCTTTGTATTATGCAAAAATGAGATACTATGATGGTCTATTTTTTAGATTTATTGAAAAAAATCTAACACTAGGGCTTGGCGGAAATTATGAGTGTGATGGAGTAAAATCAGCCGGTTTTGCACTATATACAGATGCGATTATAGATACAATATTAAAAAAGTAGGAAACAGATGAAAAATCAGTGTGATTTGATAGTGGGAATTCAATGGGGCGATGAGGGAAAAGGCAAGATAGTAGATTTGATGGCGCAAAATTATGATGTAGTGTGCAGATACCAAGGTGGACACAATGCTGGGCACACCATAGTAGTTGGAGACAGGACTTTAGCACTTCATCTCATACCCTCAGGTGTATTAAATCCAAAAGCCATCAACATAATAGGCAATGGAGTTGTGGTATCTCCTGAAGCATTGATAGAGGAGATGGAACAGTTTGGAAGCCTAAAGAAGAGGCTTTTTATCAGCGATAAAGCACACATGATACTTGAGTACCATATATTGGTGGACCAAGCAAGAGAGAGATTGAGAACAAAGGCGATAGGTACAACAGGTCGAGGAATAGGACCAACATATGGCAGTAAAATCGAAAGAAGTGGACACAGAATAGGGGAGTTAAGAGATACTGATAAGCTAGCCAAAAGTTTGATAAACTATTTTGATACTTATAAAGCTATATTTGAAGCTATGGGTGTCAAGACTCCAAACTTTGATGATATGAAAGCAAAATTAGATGGCTATGCGAAAGCTCTTTTACCATATATTGAAGATACGACATCTCTTGTATGGAGATCCATTGATGAGCAAAAAAGAGTGCTTTTAGAGGGTGCACAAGGAACGCTTTTGGACATTGACCATGGAACTTATCCATTTGTAACAAGCTCATCGACTATAAGTGCTGGAGCTTGCATTGGTCTTGGTTTGAGCCCAAAAGATATAGGCAATGTGACAGGAATTGTCAAAGCATACTGTACTAGAGTTGGAAATGGACCTTTTCCGACTGAGGATTTTGGAAGTGATGGAAAACTTTTAGGTAAAAACGGACACGAGTTTGGTACCACCACAGGAAGACCTAGAAGATGTGGTTGGTTTGATGCAGTTGCAGTGAAGTATGCAAGTCGTATCAACGGTTGCGACCAGCTATCTTTGATGAAACTTGATGTTTTAGATGGGTTTGACAGAGTCAAAATCTGTACAGCATATGAGATTGACGGTAAGCTTGTGGAGACTCTGCCTCAATCTTTAGAGAATGTAAAACCAGTCTATGAAGTGTTTGATGGCTGGGATGGCTCTCGCGGTGTTAGCAAATACGAAGATTTGCCTGAAAATGCGAAAAAATATGTTAACAAGATTGAAGAGATAACAGGCACAAGAGTAGGGCTTATCTCAACAGGTCCAGACAGGGATGAAACCATTATATTGTAATGTCAACTATATTCTCAAAAATATCAAAGATAAACAAGCAAAGAGTTGATAAGATTGAGAGTGAGCTTTTTCTATTAAAATCAAGCATAAGGCAGATAGAAGATAAGATAAGAGCCGTATATGACAATATCGATGGGTTGGAAATCCCCCAAAACGGAGATGTGAGTCTGTTGTCACTATTCCAAGAGCAGCGAAAAATCTTAAATAGGCAAAAAAGCAGACTCTTAAAAGAGTTGAGTGCGAAAAATTTGCAACTTGCCCAAAAGTATGAAGAGTATAAAAAAGCAAAGCTAGAGTTTGAGAAGATAAAGTACTTAGAAGAGCAAGAGATTGCCAAAAAAATTGAAAAATTGAAAAAAGAAGAGCAGAAGAGTTTAGATGAAATCTCAAATATGCTTTATAAAGGAGCGGTAAATTGAAGATACTATATTTAGTTTTGATATTGATAAACTTTTCATTTGGAGCTAGTGTTGATTGTACCCAAGTTTTTGAAGATAGGAAGGCCGAGCTTCTAAAAGAGGTGGACAATATAGATGAGGCAAGGCAGTCTTTTGAGGCATTAAAAGCTGCTACAAATGCACTTTTCGACAAGCAAAAAGCTAGGATATTAGAGGACGAAAAAGCTCTTAAAGACAAAGAGGCAAAATTAGATAAAAAACAGAAATATATAGAAGAGTTGATAGCTAAAAACCAAAAATTGCTCGACACTATAAAGGGTGTTAAAAATAGTAAAATCAGCGAAACTTATACAAAGATGAAAGATTCTGCGGCTGCTTCAGTATTTGAAAATCTATCACCAAGTGAAGCGTCTGCTATAATCTTTACACTTCCTGCTAAGAAGATATCTAAGATTCTAGCAAAAATGGATCCGAAAAAAGCTTCATTGATAACTCTAAGGCTAAAACTCGGACCTCCATTTGATGTAAATCAGACAAAAAAATAGCAATGGATTTGTTTAGCGTACTTACCTTTTTGGGTGCAATCTTTATATTTATGGCGACACCAGGCCCTGGTACTTTAGCCGTTGTTTCAAGGTCTCTTAGCTCTGGTTTTTTGCATGCTATGTTTATGTCAGTTGGCATGGTGCTTGGTGATATAATTTTCTTGCTTCTTGCGATACTTGGGCTTAGTATGGTTGCTACCACTTTTTCTACAGTTTTTATCATTATAAAAATTCTAGGTGGCATCTATCTTATCTATCTTGGTCTTAGAATATTTATGGCAAAAACTTCTCATTTTGATACTAGTGCAAAAAAAAGCTCTAGCTATTTCGGTGATTTTTTATCCGGATTGCTTATCACCTTAAGTAACCCTAAAGTGATAGCCTTTTATGTGGGATTTTTACCAACTTTTGTTGATCTCTCAAAGCTAACCAA
>JALUXQ010000171.1 GCA_027013265.1 Campylobacteraceae bacterium
AATTAAAAGAGTTAAAAAAACATACCGTGCTATTAGAGAAGCTTACAAAAGAAAAAGAGTAAAAACACCCACATTTAGGTCAGTTAAAAGAAATTAATGATAAAATAGAGCATATATTAAGAAAAGGTTCAATAGATGTTCGAAGTTATTATAGGTTTGGAAGTTCATGTTCAATTAAATACAAAAACAAAGATATTTTGTAGCTGTCCCGCTTGTTTTGGGGACAAACCAAATACAAATGTCTGTCCAGTCTGTTTAGCACTGCCTGGTGCACTCCCAGTTTTAAATAAAGAGGCAGTTAAAAAAGCTATCGCACTTGGAACTGCTATCAACGCAACTGTACATAAAAAATCAATATTTAACAGAAAAAACTACTTCTATCCAGATCTCCCTAAAGGTTACCAGATAAGTCAATTTGAGATTCCTATAGTTGAAGGTGGAGAGATTATTATAGATTTTGAAGATGGAAGCACAAAAACAATCGGTGTTACAAGAGCTCATCTTGAAGAAGATGCTGGAAAAAACACTCATCAAGGTAGTTTCAGCCATGTAGATCTGAATCGTGCAGGAACACCACTACTAGAGATAGTGAGTGAGCCAGATATGAGAAGTGCTGATGAGGCTATCAAGTATCTTAAAAAACTACATGCTATAGTGAGATACCTCGATATCAGTGATGCCAATATGCAAGACGGTAGTTTTAGATGTGATGTCAATATATCTATCCGTCCAAAAGGAGAAACCAAGCTCTACACAAGAGCTGAAATCAAAAACTTGAACTCTTTTAAGTTTATACAAAAGGCTATAGAGTACGAGATACAAAGACAAACGGATGCTTGGGAAGATGGAAATTATGAACAAGAGGTTGTGCAAGAGACTAGACTCTTTGATACCGATAAGGGCGTAACTAGAAGCATGAGAGGTAAAGAGGATAGTGCAGAGTATAGATATTTTCCAGACCCAGACCTTCTGCCAGTCATCATTCCAGATGATATGATGGAAGAGTGTAAAGAGATACCAGAGTTACCAGATGCCAAAAAAACTAGGTTTATAAGAGAGCTCGGTATAAAAGAGTATGATGCCACGGTGATAACAGGAAGCGTAGAGATGGCAAGATTTTTTGAAGAGATGATTTCTGAGGGCGCAGGAGCAAAACTGTGCACCACATGGCTTACAGTTGAATTGCAAGGACGACTAGGTAATGGTCTCTCAATCGAAACAAGTCCAGTAGATTCTATGAAATTGGCGAATTTGGTAAAAAGGATAGAGGATTCTACTATTAGTGCAAAAGCCGCAAAGGATGTGCTAGATTATCTGATGGATAACGACATAAGTGTTGATACTGCCATAGATAAACTTGGACTAAAACAGGTTAGTGATAATGGAGCAATCTTGGAGATTATAGGTGAGATTATATCTTCAAATGGTGATAAAGTAGAGCAGTATAGGGCTGGAAAAGAGAAATTACTTGGATTTTTTGTGGGGCAGGTTATGAAGGCTAGCAA
>JALUXQ010000172.1 GCA_027013265.1 Campylobacteraceae bacterium
AAAACTCCCATAGTCTCAGCAGTAGGTCATGAGATAGATTATGTCATAAGTGACTTTGTTTCAGATTTAAGAGCTCCAACACCTTCGGCTGCTATGGAGATGATATTGCCAGATAAAAATGAGCTTTTGATGAGTATAGATGGTTTGATAGAACAGATGCGAAGATTTTATGCAAGAGCTATATCGACAAAGAGCATGGATTTGGAAAATCTAAAAAATGAGTTTCAAAGATACTCATTTGAGCAAAAAAGTTATTTGATGAGGCAAGAGATAGATATACTAAGAAACCTATACAAAAGCAAACTAGCATTTATATTGCAAGAAAAAAACAGAACAGCAGATGTGTTGTATGATGACCTATCTTTTGCACATAGGCAAAACATAGTAAAAAAAGAGCAAATTTTGGAAAACCTCAAAGAGAGTTTTTCATCTAAAAACCCAACTCTTGGACTAAATGAATCATACGCACAAGTTGTAAAAAACAACAAAACAATCAAACCAGAAAACCTAAAGATAGATGATATTTTTGAACTACAAACTAAAAATTCAACCATAAAATCAAAAGTGCTGGGTATAAATTTAACTTAAATTATTATTATGAATTGTTATTGTATAATCTTTAAGGACTAAAAGGAATAAACAAAATGACTGCAAGAGTAGATACAATTCAGCTAAAAAAATATCAGCCATTTATCAAATGGGTTGGCGGCAAAAGAGGATTGTTGACACAATTGCTAGATAAATTCCCTAAAGAATTTAAAAATTATCATGAGCCTTTTTTAGGGGGAGGTGCAGTTTTTTTTGAGCTTTTCTCAAGAGGATTATTGAAAGACAAAAAGGTGTTTTTGTCCGATATAAACTTTGAATTGATAAATGCCTATAATGTAGTAAAAAATAATCCAAGTGAGCTGATAGATAATTTAGAAAAATACAAGAAAAAACACAATAAAGAATTTTACTATAAAATCAGAGAGCTAGATCGTAAAAAAAATTTTAGAAATCTATCTCAAATTGATCGAGCAACAAGATTTATATATCTTAATAAAACTTGCTTTAATGGACTTTATCGAGTAAATAAAAAAGGATATTTTAATACACCGATGGGAAGTTATAAAAATCCAAAGATTGTTGATGAGATGACAATCCTAGACGCAAGCGAATCTTTACAAAATGTTACTATTTTAAAACAGTCATTTAAAGAAATTTTAAAAAATGTCAAAGAGAATGATTTGGTCTATTTCGATCCGCCATACTATCCTCTCAATACTACATCAAGTTTTACATCATATGATAGTAATTGCTTTTTAGAAGATGAACAATTTGAACTCTTTGAACTTTATGATAGATTATCAGATAAGGGTGCTAAGGTTATTCAAAGTAATTCTGACACAGAGTTTATTAAAAATCTCTATAAAAAATATGATATAAAAACTGTAAGCGCAAATAGGTTTATAAATAGTAAGAGTCGTGGACGAGGAAAGATTAGTGAAGTTTTAGTGAGGAATTTTTAATGTTTTGTAAATCAATAAGAGATGACTTTATACATATTGATAAAACAAACAAAATCAAACACGATTTCACAGGAAATTTTGATAAAGATAGAAAAAAGATTAGAGATAAAGTGATTGATTTATTTAAATCAGAAAGTCCTGGAACTGGTATAGGAAAATTATCAACCAGAATAATTTATTGTGTAGAAAAAACAAATAGTGAAATTATTTATTTAAAAAGACCAGCATCTTTAAATAAAGGTTTTGATTTTGAAGTCCATGTTTCTAAAAAACTATTTTTTGGAAGAGTTAAAACTAGACCTAGTCATAAATGTATTAAAACAATTTTAAAAAACTTAAAATCAAATGACTTAAATATCTATAACAAAACTCAACAAATAATAGATGAACTATATAATTGTGATGAAAAAAATATTGCTTCACTTCAATATATAATCGATGGAATTGATATGGAGATAGTGTTAAGATCTATCAAATGGTTATTTATCGAACAAGATATAACATACTGGAGTTATTCAGGAAGAACGATGCTGTATAGTGGGTTAAAAAATGTTTGATTTTAATGCCTTGAAAAATACATTTCAAGACTCTATTTTTGCATGGGATTATTTTACGGATTTTGAAAAAGTCAAGTCAAATGTGCAAAAAGTAAAAGTTGAACTTAATATTTTAAACTCTTTGATTGGTGAAGAAGATATTGAAGAAGAGTTTATAAAATTAATTAAGGAGTATCCAAAAACAAGACAAGCTTTACCATTGCTTATCGCTATTAGAAAAGATAAATTAAACGATACCTCCGTTATTGCAAATATGGATACACTCATAGCTGAAAACAAAAAGTATATTTTTTATGATAAGATTGATGAAGAGATAGAAAAAGAGTTATTGATATTTTTTAGAGAAGGTGGATTGAAAGATATATTTCAAAATAGATATGTGAAAAATTTAGTTGATTATTGTTTTGGTGTAGAGGTTGGTCTTGATACAAATGCTAGAAAAAATAGAACTGGTACACTTATGGAAAATATTGTATCAAATTATCTCACAAAATTTTGTCAAAAAAACAAAGATTTTACTTATATCGAACAAGCTACACAAAAGAAAATTAAAGAAAAATTTAATTATAGGATAAAAATAGACAAGAATAGTCGTAGATTTGATTTTGCTTTGTTTAATAAAATTACTAAAAAATTATTTTTAATAGAGGTAAATTTTTATAGTGGCGGCGGCTCAAAACTCAAAGCAACAGCAGGAGAGTATCAATACTTATATGATTTTTTAAAAAACCAGAATATAGATTTTATATGGATTACTGATGGTAAAGGATGGCTCACAGCTCTAAATCCACTAGAGGAAACATTTAAGCATAATGATTATGTTATAAATTTAAAAATGATAAAAGACGGGATTTTAAATAAAATATGTATATAAAAAAATTTATTTTGTTAATTAATTTATATACATATAAGAAATTTTAGGCTACTATTATGTTAGAAAAAGAGATAAAAATAGAATTGATAAAAAACGATTTAAAACCAAGTGATGTATACAAGGCATTAAAGCTTGAAAGATCTCATTTTTATCAAGCAATCAGAAGTTCAAATATGAAAAACAAAACTTTATTAAAGGTTTTGGACTATTTGGGACTTGATGTGGTTGTCTCTTTAAAACATAAAGGGCAATAAATGCAGAGTGAGTTTTTTGAAAAACTTTTTGTAGTAAGTGCAGATAATTTTTTTGCTACTGATGAAAATGAAAAATATTTTATATTTCAAGGAAGTAAAAATTGGGACATGTATTTAACCGATAAACCTAAAGGCATAGAGTATGACATTTTAGAGAGTGTTAAACTTTTAAATTTTAGAGAAAAAAAAGAATTTTTAAAAAAAATAAAAAATGTAAAGACAATAGATTATTCACTAGAGCATATTAATGAATTTAATAGCTATTTTGTTTTGGTTAGTGATAAATGAAAATAAAAAAACTAAACCCAGAAGACTTTGAACAAGAGTGCACTACTGTTTGGAGTTTTGCTCGAAGGGGAAATTGGGCAACCCACAATTCAAAATATCGCGGTAATTGGGCTCCAGAAGTTGTAAGAAATCTCATTTTAAGATACTCTAGTGAGGGTAATTATCTTCTTGATTCCATGATTGGAGGTGGTACGACAGCCGTTGAATGTAAACTTTTAAATCGAAATCTTTTGGCGCTAGATATCAATCCAAGTGCAATAGAACTTACTAAAAAAGCACTTGATTTTGATTGTGAGTTTAGACCAAAAATCAAACTAATGGTGCATGACAGTAGATGTTTGCCTATGTTGGAAAATGAATCCATAGATTTTATTTTAAATCATCCTCCTTATGTTGATATTGTTAAATATTCGGATAAACAGATTGCAGAAGATCTATCAAATATACATAATTTAGATGAGTTTTGCGATGAGATAGAAAAAGTAGCAAAAGAGTTTTATAGAGTATTAAAAAAGGATAAATATTGCGCTATATTGATAGGCGACACAAGAAGAAATAAGATGTATCAACCACTTGCCTTTAAAGTGATGGAGAGATTTTTAAAGGTAGGATTTTTTCTAAAAGAAGACATTATTAAGCACCAGCATAACTGCAGAGCGACAGGATTTTGGGTAAATAAATCCAAAGAGTACAACTTTCTACTCATTATGCACGAACATCTATTTGTATTTAAAAAATGACTCGAAGCCCAATTCTAAAAGTTATCATAAAATCTCTTCCCCATTTATATAGATTTTTTCCACTTTTTTAGTGTGTAGTATAATCTGAGTGGCTAAATCATCATTTTTAAGTTTGTCTGGCAGTTTTAGAGTTATTATATCTGCATCTTTTCCAATTTTTAGGATTCCGTTATTTAATCCTAATGCTTTTGCTCCATTAATAGTGCTCATTTTTATGAGTTGATTGGATAAGCTTTGTAAACCTCCTTTGAAGTGCATCATCAGCGCACTTCGCATCTCATCCCATAAATTTAGCGATATGTTTGAACTTAGTCCATCAGTTGCAAGGTTTATCCTATTTTTGTCTATATTTTCTATCTCTAATCTTCCTGAGTCAAGAAGTCTGTTTGAGACTGGGCAGTGTGTTATAAAACCACCTAACTCTTCTATTTTTTCAAGCTCCTCTTTTGTTGCTTTTGTGCAGTGAGTGAAGAGGGCATTTGTGTCATAAAAGAGTTCTAAATACTCCAAAGCACTACTTAGGGGTCTTGCATTTGGAACAAAAGAGTTGAAAAACTCTACAAAATCCCCACTTCCACTATCGAGCCAATCTCGCTCAGCTTGACTCTCCATGAAGTGGGTAGATACAAGATAACTCTCTTTTCTTGCGATGTCAAGCACATTTTTTGTCAAAATTGGATGAGTTGAGTAGGGAGAATGGACAGAAATCGCAGGTATAAAAATCTCACTTCTGTTATCCCAGCTTGTATGCAGGCGAGAGCGAAAAGCATCAAACAGTATATCAACACTATCGGGGCGAGAGCCTAGTATTTCATTAAAATATACAACTTTTTGTGGAGTGTTCAGACAAGACTCAAAATCATCTCCAAAACTACTTATTTCACCAAGAGTTGTTGTGCCGCTATGGAGCATATTTTTAAGTTTGTCATCGATACACTCCTTGTCTGCATTATGCAAAATTTCATCACGGTTTTTTATGACGCTATCTAGCCAAGGTATGAAATCTCCATATCTTAAAGCTGTTTTATTTGCGCTAAATTCTAAATGCACATGTGGATTTATGAGTCCAGGCATCAAGACAGAATTTTCCCCTGCCCAGATGACTTCTGTATCGCTATATCTGTTTACCATATCTTTTGTTTTGCCAACTTCGATGATTTTTTTATCAAAACAGACAGCTCCATCTTTGATAATCTCAAAATCTTCACTACATGTGAGTACAAAATCAGCTTTTAATATCTTCATCTTCTGCCTTTACTGTGTTGTTTGATGATTCTAACAAAAAACTACTTGACAGCATATAAAAAATCAGATAGAATTATAGTAAACCTACTAGTTGGTCTAGTAATAAAAAGGATAACTAATGTCAAGATTAGCACAAAAGATTGAAGAGTATAAAGTTGAGTTTAGAAAAAAAGCTCCAAAAGAGGTACAGGAGATTATGATAAAAGCTACTCAGAAGTTAAAAAATACAAAGGTAAGTCAAAATGCACTAAAAGTTGGAGATAAAATCCCATCATTTACCCTAAGAGATACTTTTGGAAATTTGGTTGATTTTGATATCTTTTTGCAAGATAATGATTTTGTAGTGATTGATTTTTATAGAGGCGCTTGGTGTCCGTATTGCAGTTTGGAATTAAGAGCTTTACAAGAGATAAATGATGAGTTAAAAACTCTAAATACAAGTATAGTGGCGATATCTCCCCAAACTCCTGATAACTCGCTAAGTACAAAAGAAAAAGCAGAATTAGAATATGAAGTGCTGAGCGATATCGATAATGTAGTAGCAAAAAAATTCGGTTTAGTTTTTTCATTGGATGAGAGTTTGCGTAGTATTTACAATCAATTTGGTATAGATATACCAAGTTCTAATAATTCACAAAGTTATGAGATTCCTATGCCTGCTACTTATGTAGTAGATAAAACAGGAGTGATTATTTATGATTTTGTAGATGAAGATTATACAAAGCGCTTAGAACCACAAATTATATTGGAGCAGATAAAAAAATGATATAATTTTAAAAAAATAGGCAAAAAATGAAAAGCTCAAGAGATAAACTGATAGATGCAACTTTCCAAGAGATTTATAAAAAAGGATACAGCGGTACTAGTTTAGGAGATATTTTAGAAAATTCCCAAGTTAAAAAAGGCTCGCTGTATCATCATTTTTCTTCGAAAAAAGATTTGGTATTGGCTATGATTAAAGAGAAGTTCTTGGAAAGAGTAGAGGAAAATTGGCAAGAATTAAGCCAAAAAGATGAAGATATTATTGATACCTTAATATTTGTTTTAAAAGGCAAAGATAAAAACTTTTCAAATGGCTGTCCACTTGGAAATGTCTTACAAGAGTGCTCTGGCTTGGATGAAGATTTTGTGGTATTGATGGATGAGATATTGAATAGCTGGGAAAAACTTTTTGAAAACGCCTTAAACAAAGCCATAGAAAAAAAAGAGATCAAAAATGTAGATGCAAAAGGGATGGCTCTGTTTCTCATAGCTATATATGAGGGAGCAGTTTTGATGTCAAAAAGAAGTAAGTCATCAAAAGAGTACCAAATCTGCATAAATCAACTAGAACATTTTTTAGACTTGTTAAAGACTAGGAGTAAAATTGATACCAAAAAAACATGAATTGATAGTTTTTGCATTTTTTATGTCAGGGTTTATGTCTATACTTATGTCAGGTGTTGTTTCTTATATAAATATGGGTATCGTTAACAATTTTCCACAGATATGGCTTGAAGCGTTTGTAAAATCATATTCAATTGCATTTCCAACCGTACTTGTAGTTGTGCCTGTTGTGCGAAAAATAGTTGGTAAATTAGTAAAATAGCCCACAATACAATATGGGCTATATAAATCTACTTTGTATGACTTCCATCGCAAAATGGTTCATTTGAACTTTTCTGACAAGTGCAAATATGGTACTCTTTACTCTCGTTTACGCTAAATTTCATAGGAGTAAACCCACATCCTTTGTGACTTCCATCGCAAAAAGCTTTGCCTTTACTTTTCCCACATGTACAATAATAATACTCTTTTTCTGCTTCTAAATCTACTGCTATTGGTCCTGACATAATTTATCCTTTTTGTTTAGCTAAAATTCCTTCTAACTCAATGTTGATTTTTACCGTTTTACCGACAAGAACTCCGCCTGCTTCTATGATTTTATTCCATTTTAAACCAAAGTCTTCTCTATTTATTTTGCCATTTAGTGATATACCTGTTCTTACATTACCCCATGGGTCTGTTAAAGTTCCATTTATTTCAAATTCAAGTTTAATTTCTTTAGTAATCCCATGCATTGTAAGTTTTCCATACATTGTGCCATCTTTTATTTTATCCATCACAAATGTCATAGTTGGATACTTTGCTACATCAAAAAAATTCGAACTTCTTAAGTCAGCATCTCTCTTTTTAACTTTTGTATCAATTGACGCTATATCTATCTTTCCTTCTAAAGATTTTAGCGTTTTAGTAGCCCTATTATAGTCGAAGGTACCAGTAAATTTATTAAATTGTCCTTGAACATTTGAAATCATCATATGTTTAATTTTGAATCCCACACTAGAATGTGCGATATCTAGGCTGTAAGTACCGGCAAAAAGTGTGCCATAAGCAAGTAAAGCAACAAAAGCTATTCTTAATTTTTTCATTTTTATCCTTTATATTACTAATTAGTAGTAATTATCCGAGAAAAGCTACAATGACTTATGCAGTTTTCTTAATAGATTAAACAAAGTTTCCTTTTCGTTATCATTTAGAACTTCAAAATACTTTTCGAAATTTTTAGCATGATTAGGAAACAACTTTTCGATTATATCTCTACCTTTTTTGGTGATTGAGAGAATCGAAGCTCTTTTGTCTCTTTCGTCAGGAATTGACACAATCAAGCCATCTCGCTTCAAGTTTTTTACAACAACTGTTATATTCCCAGGCGTCCCTAGTGTAAGCTTTGTGATAGAACCGATATTTAAATCACCCCTATGATAAAGCACTTCTAAAACTTGAAATTGATTCATGGTTAAACCAAAAGAGTTGATATAAGCTGATTCTTTGGCTCGGATTTTGGTATAAGTTCTAAATACTTGCATCCAAGTTTGCATAGCTTTGTCAGCTTTTTCTCCATAACTTTTAGTTGCTTTTAGTCTCATATCATTTTCCTTAAAGTATTATATTACTAATTAGTAATAATGTCAAATATTTATTTAATGAAATATTTTATAACATATTGGTATAATAAATAAAATTTTTAAACAAAGGACAAAAGAGTGAAAATTGTAGTTATTCAAGGACCAAATTTAAACATGTTAGGACATAGAGAGCAAAATATCTATGGACCTATGAAACTAGAGGAAATCCATTCTCAAATGGAAGCAGTTGCAAAAGAAAATGGCACAGAAATAGAATTTTTTCAGTCAAATTTAGAGGGCGAAATAGTAGATAAGATTCAAGAATGCTTGGGTGACTCTGATGGTATCATCATAAATCCTGCAGCTTACTCGCATACTTCTATAGCCATTAGAGATGCTATCAGTGCAGTTGCATTGCCAACAGTTGAAGTGCATATCAGTAATATCTTTAGAAGAGAAGAGTTTCGAGCAAGCAGTATGACAGCTCCTGTATGTACAGGTGTTATCAGTGGATTTGGACCATTTGGTTATCACTTGGGTATGATTTCACTATTGCAAATTCTTGGTGAGATGGAAGCTATGCAAAAAGCACAAGCTGAGCAAGAAAAA
>JALUXQ010000173.1 GCA_027013265.1 Campylobacteraceae bacterium
AAGACCCTAAAAATAGTGTCTTAATAAAAGATGCTGTAAACGAAGCTGTTGTTGGTAGATTCGATGCGAAGCTTGTAAAGAAAAAAGATGCAGATACAGATGTAGTGGTCAGTATTGGTAGTGTCTCATTCACTCCTCTTTCGTATGACAAGGATGGTTATGTAATTTCATATAAAACCAAAGTTGTTTTAAATGCTAGCTATAAGACAGGAAATGGCAACAGTCAAGCTTTTTCTACATCAGGCGAGTTTGACTTTCCAATCACTGCCAATAGTGTTATATCTGATACAAAAAGATTTGAAGCGATAAAATATGCATCGAAAGATGCTGTAAATGAGATAATATCAAAAATCACTATTATGGGGATTATGAATGGCGAAGGCAGGAATGGGACGGTAAAATCGAGACTTAAGATATACTTAGAATAAAGGAAGAAGATGGCAAGCACTATCAATGAAATTATAAGAGAGAGCATAGAGAAGATAAAGAGAGAAAATCTAAATTTAACCCCAGATAATTATTCTAAGATTTTCTGTGGAGTTGCTAAGAAAAAGGGTGTTATTGTTGAAGATTGTCAAAAAGTTGAAAAATTTGTTAAAAAATTAGATGAAAAAAATCGCTCCGATTTGAAAAATTTTAAAGTAACTTCTGTAGATGAACTAATCTCATTTTTGATCGCAAAAGTTAAAAGAGCAAATGAGAGTGATAGTACACAAATTATAAACTCTTTGGTAGTTCTTTCAAAAAGAGTTCTCCAGGCGGTGACACTGTTGCATGACAAAAAAGCAAGAGATTTGGCAACAAGTTCTCTTTCAAGATTGGATTTTGGTCAAAATGCCAAGACAATTGACATGATAAAAGACAAATGGTTCGAGTTTGTGACAAGTTATGATGATAGCTATCTAAAAGAGCTTGATGCTTATGGAAGAGTCAATAAAGATGATCTATCTAAGATGGTAAAAGATATAAAAAATATAATTGAAAAAGATGATAATGCCTCTATTTGTAAGCTTGTGGCACCTTTAATTGTAGCTAGTCTTGCACCTTCTATCGCTTCTAGTATGAATGATGATTTGGCTGCTATATCTTATATAATAAGAAGTGATCCTGAGTCTATATCTACTGAGGCTACACAAAAGGAGATAAGGAAGTTTATCCAAAAAAGGATAGATTTGGATAAGGAAGAGGTGCAAAATAAAATCTCATCTTTAGATAAACTGTTAGACGAAATCAATAAAAAGATATTTGACTTGATAGACTCTAGTAATGTCAGTAACAAAGAAGTTAGAAATATTAAAGAGGACTTAGCAAACATAAACTTTTCCAAAGACAGTTTTGAATCAGTTCACCTAAAATTGGTGCATATCGCAACTTCGCTAGAGACCGAGACAAAAGGTCTTAGCGAAAAGATGCAAAAAAATCAACAAACTATCAAGAGACTACACTCAAAAGTGAAGAGTTTAGAAAGTGCTCTTGTTGTTGCGAAAAAAGAGGGCAAAGAGGACTTCTTGACACATGCGGCCACAAAAAGGGCACTGGATCAGGAGTTAAAAAGAGCAGAGGATAGTTACAGTAGATACAAAACTGACTACTCTTTGAGTTTTATTGATATCGACCACTTTAAAGTTGTAAATGATACATATGGACACGAAGCTGGTGATGTAATACTCTCAACAATAGGAAAAATACTTAAAAAGTATGCAAGACGAGCTGATTTTGTTGCAAGATACGGCGGTGAAGAGTTTTTGATAATACTACCAAGTATCGATATAGAGCAAGCTTACTATTTTTCAGACAAGATTAGAACTATCATAGAATCATTTAAATTTATATATAAAAATGAACGCATAAATATAACAGTTAGTTGTGGTGTTGCCCAAAGAAGTAAGCAAAAATCCTCAAAAGAGACCGTAGAGATAGCAGATAAAATGCTCTATAAAGCAAAAGAAGCGGGGCGAAATCAGGTGCTACCAAGTTTCGCATGACGCTATTTGAATTCTTAGAAAAAAAACCCCTCTACTACAATGAGATTGATTATGAAAGGATGCCAAGTGCTTATGAAAGCATCAAAAATAGACTAAAGATACCTAAAATCATCCAAATTATAGGAACAAATGGAAAAGGCAGTACAGGAAGATTTATAGCTGATATGCTTCTAGCTAAAGGTGTGCCAGTTGGACACTACACTTCACCACATATTTTAAAATTTAATGAACGCATATGGTTAAATGGCAAAAATGCAAATGATGAGATTTTGGAACAGGCTCACATCGATCTACAAGAGATATTGCCTCAAAAATTTATAAACTCCTTGTCCTATTTTGAATATACCACTTTTTTGGCTGTTTTAATACTTTCCAAAAAATGTGAATATATCATACTTGAAGCTGGACTTGGCGGAGAGTATGACGCAACAAGTGTTTTTCCCAAGATATTGAGTGTGGTGACACCTATAGGACATGATCATCACGATTTTTTAGGAAACAGTATAGAAGAGATAGCAACCACTAAACTAAATTCTGTTGCTAAAAAAGTGATAATGTCAAGGCAAAGTGAAAAAGAGGTGTATGAAGTAGCTAAGAAAATTTGCGATAAAAAACAAGCGCAATTGTATCTTTGTGAAGAATTTTTAAAAGATGGTGTAAAAAAACAAATAAAAGATATCGTAAAAAAGTATGATTTGCCACCGTTTCAAGAGATAAATCTTAAAACTGCAAGTTGCGTTGTTGATTTGCTTGGGTTTAGAGTGGATTTTCCAACCATATCAATTTTACAAGGAAGATGTCAAAAAATCGCAAAAAATATAACTGTAGATGTTGGACATAATCCACTAGCAGCGAAAGAGTTGGTCAATTTTTTCAAAGATAAGAAAGTAACTTTAGTATATAATAGCTTTATAAATAAAGAGTATGAGCAAATTTTAGATATCTTGATGCCGATTATTGAAAAAATCGAGATATTGCCATTGGAAAACGAAAGAAGAGTGGCGACAGATGAGATACGAAAGATTTGCGAAGAAAAGAGTATAAAAGTAAGTGATTTTTCTAAAATATACAAAAAATATAACTATTTGGTTTTTGGTTCATTTGTTGTTGTAGAGAAATTTTTGAGGATATATAAAAAACATGAAAAATAGATTTACGATAACATTCTCCGATGTTAATGGCTCAAAACACTATCTATTGCATCAGATAATAAAAAAAATTCTCCTATATGTTACACTATTTGTTATTTTGCTTATAGTTGGTGGTTCAATGGTTATATCTGTTTTAATGAGGGAGGTAACTTCGTTAGAGCAGAGAAAAAAGGCAGCACAAGAGGCATATGTAGTTTCAAAAAAGAAGATAGAGGAGGAGTATAAAAAATTACAAATTAGTAATAAAAAACTAAAGGATAGTATAGATAAAAAAACAAAAGAGTATAGTGCAATCAAAGAAAAAGTGAATGACATAGAAGAACTAATAGGTTTAAAACCAAATATAAATATAGAGTTAGGAGATAGATTAGAAAATATAAATTTTACCAGTAAACAAGAGAAGGTAATCCTAAACAACATACCAAATGGTGCAGTATTGCCTCGTACTATTGTAAACGGAAAATTTGGCTGGAGAATACATCCGATTTTAAAAAAGAAAGAGTTTCATCGAGGTACAGATATGAAGGCAAAGATGAGAACACCTGTAAGAGCACCAGCTGATGGTGTTGTAGAGTTTGCTGGTTATCACAAAAGAAGCGGTTTTGGAAATTTGGTTATAATTGATCATAATTATGGTTTCAGAACATACTATGGCCACTTGTATAAGAAAATGGTTGTAAAAGCAGGAGAAATTGTAAAAAAAGGTGATATAATAGCATACACAGGAAGTAGTGGACTCTCGACTGGCCCACATTTACACTATGAAGTTAGGTTTGTATCAAGAGCACTTAATCCAATCTATTTTTTAAAATGGAATCAATCTAATTTTAAAGATATTTTCAAAAAGGAGAAAATGGTACCATGGGAGTCTTTAGTAAACATGATCAATTATCGATATCAGATTCAGAAACAACAATCATCGCTAGTGGAGCAAAAGTAGAAGGGGTATTTAATTGCCAATCCAGACTACATGTAGATGGTGAGATTATTGGTGAAGTAAACTCTAAAAACATAGTAATTATCGGAAAAAAAGGGAAGTTTTCTGGTAAGATTGAGGCATCTAAGCTGATTATAAATGGGCTTTTTGAGGGTGATGCGGTGTGTGATAGTATAGAGTTGTTAAAAGGCGGAGTTCTTAGAGGAAAAATTGTCTCCAAAGATTTGATGATAGAGGCAAAAGCTGTTTTTGAAGGCGAAAGCAAGATAAAACTAGACAAAAAAGATAGCATAATGCAAAAAAATATATTGACTAAAGAGGTAAAAAACTGATACAAGCAATTTGCTATGAGTATTTTAAAGATACAAACAGTGATAAAAACCTTTTTTGTGTAAAAGATGATAAAGAGGCAATTCTAGCTGGTGATGCTGTTAAATTGGCTGGTAGAAAGAGTTATGTTCTTCCTGATTTAAGAGTGAACTTTGGTGATGATTTGCTTCCGTATTCATCAGAAATTAGTGAGCTTTTCTCAACTCTAAATAGATACTATACAGATAACTCAACTAAAAAGATTTTAATCTCCCCAATTCGCACTCTTTTAACACCTCTTCCTAAAAAAGAGCTTTTTCAAACTAAAACCATAGAGTTTGCATCTAAGATTGATTTGAAAAGCTTAAAAGATGAGCTATATTATTGGGGTTTTAGAAGTGTTGATGTAGTAGAAGATAGAGGAGAAGTCTCATTTAGGGGCGACATAATAGATATATACCCAAATAATCTGCAACTCCCCATTCGGATATCTCTTTTTGATGATGAGGTTGAGAGCATAAGAGAGTTTGAGTGCGAATCACAAAAGAGTTACAAAGAGGAACTAGAGAGTATAGACATATATCCAGCGATGTTCTCGCTAAATCAAGAGCAGTATGAAAAGATAAATAAAAAAGTAGAAAATTTACAAAGTGACAGCTTTGAAAAAGATGTGCATTCTCTTGGACTTTGGGGTTTAGGCGAGTTTGGAGATGATTACTTAAGGTGCTTTAACACAGCTTTTGCAAGTAAAATGGATAGTGAAATAGAAGAGATATCTCTTTTTGATGAATCTGTAAAAAAAAGATTTGAAAATATAGACACTTTGCCAGAAGCAAAAATATATAAGCCGATTGAAATATCATCAATTCCCAAATTTTTTGAGTTTCACAAAAATAAAAAGAAGACAGTTTTAGCAAGAAACGAAGTTCTTTTAAAACAAGCCGGACTTGATATCAAAGAGATAAAATTTAGACAGAGCGAATTAGTTGTAAATCTCATGAGCAGTGATGAAATCATCATATCTTTAAATAAAACCACCAAAAAAAGAAAAAAAAGAAAAGCTACTATTTTACTAGACGAGCTAAAATCTGGTGATTATGTGGTGCATGAAAATTACGGCATAGGCATATTTAAAGGGTTGGTTAATAGCACGGTTTTAGGCTCAACCAGAGATTTTGTACAGATTCTTTATCAAGGCGACGATAAGCTTTTGATTCCTGTTGAAAATATAGATGTGATAGATAGATATATCGCAAGTTCAGGCTCTTTGGCAGTTGTGGACAAGCTAGGTCGCGGAAGTTTTGCCAAGTTAAAAGAGAAGACGAGAGAGAAGCTTTTTGCCATAGCTAAAGAGATTATAGAGACTGCAGCAAAAAGAGAGATGATAGAGGCTCTCAAAATCGATATTGACAAAGTTGAGATACAAAAATTTCAGCAAGATAGCGGATTTGTTTATACTAAAGATCAAGAAATTTGCATACAAGAGATATATAGCGACTTAAAAAGTGGCAAGATGATGGATAGACTGCTTAGCGGTGATGTTGGTTTTGGAAAGACTGAAGTTGCCATGAATGCTATGTTTGCTGTTGCGCTTAGTGGGTTTCAGACAATTTTGATAGCTCCTACTACACTTCTGAGTTCTCAGCACTTTGTCTCTTTAAATGAGAGATTTAAAAGATACAATATAAGAGTTGAAAAATTAGATAGATTTACTCCCTCGTCACAAAAAAGCAGAATTTTAAGAGAATTAAAAGAGGGAGGCTTGAAGGTTTGTGTTGGAACTCACACTCTGCTTGATAAAGAGATAAAAAATCCAGCTTTGATAGTTGTAGATGAAGAGCATAAATTTGGCGTCAAGCAAAAAGAGAAGCTAAAAAATATGAGGGAAAACATACATATTCTATCCATGAGTGCAACTCCAATCCCAAGAAGCCTAAATATGGCTCTTAGTTCCATAAAACAGTATTCAAAACTCTTAACTCCACCAGATGACAGAGAAGATGTGCGAACATTTGTCAAAGAGTATGACGAAGTTGTGATAAAAGAGGCAATTTTGAGAGAGATTAGAAGAGGGGGGCAGGTATTTTTTGTCCACAACAGAATCGCTTCTATCGAAAATAAAAAAAGAGAACTTCAAGAGATGTTGCCTAAGTTAAAAATTTTAGTGCTTCATTCCAAAGTTTCGCCAATTGTAAGCGAAAAAGAGATGTTGAAATTTCAAGAGGGTGGGTATGATATGCTTCTTAGCACTTCGATTATAGAATCAGGTATCCATATTCCAAATGTAAATACAATCATGATAGATGGAGCAGATAACTTTGGTATGGCAGATTTACATCAATTAAGAGGCAGAGTTGGACGAGCAAAAAAACAGGGATTTTGCTATTTTTTAGTTCAAAACAGAGAGAAACTTAGCCCAACTTCTAAAAAAAGATTGATAGCGTTAGAGTCAAATTCATACTTGGGAAGTGGCTCCGTTTTAGCATACCATGACTTAGAGATAAGAGGTGGAGGAAATCTTATAGGTGAAGCTCAAAGTGGGCACATCAAGCATATAGGCTACTCTTTATATCTAAAAATGCTAGAGGATGCCATAAACACTCTTTTAAACAAAACTCCAATTCAGAGCAAAAGTGTAGATATAAAACTGAGTGTAAATGCCTATATAAGTAGCGACTATATAGTAGAGGACAGAGTGAGACTTGAGCTTTATAGAAGACTTAGCAAGTGTGAAAGTATCAATGATGTGCTCGATATCGAAGAGGAGATGGTCGATAGATTTGGTAAAATAGACGAGATAACAGCACAATTTTTACAAATCATAGATATAAAAATATTGGCATCTTTAAAAGATATCGAGTCAATTTCAAATTATGCTCAAAATATCACGGTAAAATATAGAGATGAGAAAAAGATTTTACTAAAAGCCAGAAGTAAAGATGATGATGATTTGATAGATACAATTTTGAGGTTTTTGCGGAACAAATAAAAAAGGTTTTTGTTGCTAATGGTGTTGGTATCGCATTTTTCTAAAAACTTTTAAAAGAGACAAATCCTCCCGTTGGTCTGAGCCTCTTTTAAAAGTTTTTAGAAAAATGCTAACGAATTAACCGTGGATTGCTTAGGAGTATCTGATGTTAAATGATAGTTTTGAACTTTTGGTGATGTTGAAAAATGCCGGTTATCTGCAAAAGCTCAGAGATCCACTCTGGTGGCCAAATAGTGGAAGTTATGAAGTTGTTGTGGGGACTATTTTAACTCAGCAGACGAAGTGGGAGAAGGTGGAGAGGAGTTTGAAAAATCTGAGAAAAAATGGTATAAACTCTCTTGAAGATATAGCGAAACTTGACAATAAAACTCTCTCAACTCTTATAAAACCAAGCGGTTTTTACAATACAAAAGCAAAGTATCTTTTAGGACTCTCAAGAAACATAATAGCGGATTTTGGTAGTTTTGAAGAGTTTTGTTTTGGAGCTGACAGAGAGTGGCTATTGCGTCAAAAAGGGGTTGGTCTTGAGAGTGCGGATTCAATACTATGTTTTGGGTGTTTACAAGATTTTTTTGTAGTCGATAGTTATACTGCAAGGTTGCTTAAGGCTTTTGGATATGAGTTTGAGAGTTATGAAGAGCTTAGAGACTGGATGAGCGAGGGGATTTTATCAAATAGAGAAAAAGTAGATAAATTATATGAAAAAGAGATGAGTTTAAATGAGGTATATGCAAGATTTCATGGTAAGATAGTGGAGTATTGTAAAGGTAATAGCAGAGGCAAGATGGTGGATGTTACCAAACTTATGTAAAGCTGGAGAGTTATGGAAATTTCAACAAATGATATATCAAAGAGCATGGTTGCAGATAAAAGCAAGATACTCAACTCCTCAAAAAAGCAAATTTCGCAAGTTCTTGATGGCATAAGTGCAACTGCGAACAAAACTACAAAAGAGACAAGTGTTGGTGTTTTGCTGGATTCTCTTTTTAAAGACTTAAGTACAAATCAAAAATCAAAAGATGTAGTATTAAAAATATTACAAGACAAAACAATTTTTGTAGATGTAAAAAACACCACCACTGATTTAAAATCAATACTAAATGATCTCAAAACTACTAAAGCTCCTTTAAAGACCGTCTCGCTTTTAGATAAACTACTGATAAATATAAAAAATCTAGATGCATTGACTCTGCAAAAACAGATAAACCAATCTGGTCTATTTTTAGAATCAAAACTAGCAAATAAAGATGTGCAAAAAACCTTGTTGCCAAACTCCATTAAGGAGCCACTCATTGCTCTGAAAAATATAGCAATCCAAGAAAAATTAGATATAAAAATCCCTTTGATTGATAAGATTTTAAGTGCAAAACTAGCAAATAAACAGTTTATTGGCAATATTAAGGAGTTGATTCAAAGCTCTAAAGTAAGTAAAAATCAAAGTACGATAGATGTGGTTGCAAAGTTAGAAAACATAGCTAAAGCGAGTCAAGCTATAGAATCAAAAATTTCAAATGATATGGTAATT
>JALUXQ010000174.1 GCA_027013265.1 Campylobacteraceae bacterium
TTAAAAAGTCACTTAAGCAGGTTGGTGGAGTAAGTAAGGCAAAAGTGAGATTAAACACTAAAAAAGCAACAGTCTATTTTGATGATAAAGTAGATAAAAAACAACTTTTAAATGCGATAAAAAGAGCTGGATATAAAGGAAAAATAGAATCAATAAAGTAAGTCTTCAATATCTTTTGATATAATGACATATTATGGAGGGCATATGACCCTGGTGGGCATCACGGGCTTCAAACCCGATGGGAGTTTAGTTGACTAGGCTCCAGTAGGTTCGATTCCTACGCCTTCTCGCCATACTGGTTGATTTTAAAAGGAGACTTATGAGGATACAGAATTTATCTTCTAGCTTTATGAATACAATTTGGCAAACTGTTGGCTTGATTATTGTTGCTACTATATTGTTTTCTTTTTATACTTTGAGTGAAAAAAAATTTGATAAGATCAGCAAACAAGAACACAAGTCATCCGAAATTATTAACGAACTTCGTCAGTCATCTGATGACTTAACCAGGATGGTTCGCACTTATATTATTACAAAAAACAAGATATACAAACAGCATTATCAAGAGATACTGGATATACGAAATGGATTAAAACCTGAGCCTTTAGACTATTATGAAGTTTATTGGGATTTAGTTGACTTAAAAGATAAAAGACCACGAGCCTTTAGTAAAAAAAAGATACCATTATATAAAAAATTTGAAGAATTAAGTCTAAGCAGACAGGAGCGTTTGAAATTTTTTGAAGCTAAAAAGAATTCGGATGAACTCACCAAACTTGAATATGCCGCAATGAAATTAATAGAAACAAATTCCAATAAAGATGCAAATTTTCGCAAAGCTTTAAATTTGTTATATGGAGAACAATACCATAAGGCAAAAGCAAAGATAATGAAGCCTATAAGTGAGTTCGATACTATGCTTGAAAAGCGTTTAAATAATCAAATTCAAGAAATCAGGACACTAAGTTGGATCCTGTTGTTTATGATTATTTTCGTTGCTACTATTTTGCTATTTATGTTAAAGAAGATATATGACAATTTGATTTCTATACTTGGTGGAGATATAGACACAGTACATAAAAATATAAAATCTATTGGTAATGGAGATTTTTCTAATTTGATTCAAGTTGATCAAAAAAACAAAAATAGTGTTTTAGGCTGGCTCAAAGAGACTCAAACAAATCTTGTGGAGTTAAGCAGTAAAAATGCAAGGTTAAGAAATTTATACATAACACTAAGCCAATGCAATCAAGCCATAGTCCACTCTCAAAGTAGGGAGGAGTTATTTGATATTATTTGTCATGATGCTGTCAAGTTTGCTGGTATGAAGATGGCAATAATTTGTTTGGTTGATGAGTCTGCCAATCTTATAAAACCAGTAGTGCATGCTGGAGAAGGTATCGGATATGCAAACTCTCTTAGTATATCAACAGATCCCAAGCATCCATCTTCTGCTGGTCCTATAGGACAAGCTTTTTTAAATAACAAGCCATATTGGATTCAAGATTTTATGAGAAATCCCATGATGAAAAGATGGCACGAGAGAGGCAGAGAGTATGGCTGGGGTTCCATCGCAAGTTTGCCTTTGGTTCAGGAGAACAAAGTTATTGGGGTGTTTGTGCTTTATTCATATGAGATAAATGCTTTTGATGATAACGCAAAAGAGCTTTTAGAAGAGATGGCAACAGACATAAATTATGCTCTTGATGGATTTAAGAAAGAAGAAAAAAGAAAACAAGCTGAAGATGAACTTTTTGAATCTCGCAATATTCTTATGAGTGTTATAAACACAGCTCCTGTAAGGATTTTTTGGAAAGATAGAGATCTGAGATATTTAGGGTGTAATTTAGCTTTTGCAAAAGATGCAGGTGAAGATAGCATTGAGAAACTAATAGGAAAGAAAGATACAGAGTTAAATTGGCAAAATAGTGCTAAACTTTATAGCATTACTGATAAAAAGGTTATAGAAGAGGGTGTTTCCCAACTTTTTTATGAAGAGAAAGAAAATAGATATGACGGGAAAGAGATATGGCTAAGTAAATCAAAAGTACCTCTGCAGGGAAAAGACGGTGAGATAATAGGAGTTCTTGGTGTTTATGAAGATATTACTAAAAGAAAAGAATCAGAAGCAAGAAATAAGTATTTGGCAAATTATGATTTATTAACAAACTTGCCAAATCGAGTATACCTTGACAATCAATTTCAATACATCTTGAATGTTGCAAAAAGAGAAAAAGAGAATATAGCTATTATGCTGCTTGATATTGACCACTTTAAAGATGTAAATGATACTCTCGGTCATGGCGTTGGAGATATGTTGCTAAAAGAGTTTGCTAAAAGGCTACAAAATATTTTTCGTAAAATTGATATAGTATCTCGTTTGGGAGGAGATGAGTTTGTAGTGATACTTCCAAGTGTGGATATGAATGGAGCAGGACTTGTGGCTCAAAAAATCATAGAGCATATGAATAAACCATTTATTATAAATGAACAAGAGTTAAGCATTACAACCTCCATAGGGATTGCTATTTATCCTGAGGATGGCTCAGATTTTAGCTCACTATATCAAAATATAGATATTGCAATGTATCGAGCCAAGGGTGAAGGCAGAAACTGTTTTAGTTTTTTTACAAAAGAGATGCAAGAGAATTCTGCTAGAAACCTTAAGCTTAATAATGCGCTATTTAGGGCTTTAGAGAAGGACGAGTTTGAACTGTACTATCAGCCACAAATTAGTAGTAAAGGCGTAGTTATAGGAGCTGAGGCACTTTTGCGTTGGAATAATAGCGAATTAGGTATGGTTTCACCAGCAGAATTTATACCGGTTGCAGAAAATAATGGTTTGATAATCCCGATAGGAGAGTGGGTTATAAAAAATGCGGTAAAGCAAGCCAAGATTTGGATGGATATGGGTATGAAGCCTATCATCATAGCTGTTAATATCTCAGCAGTACAGTTTCGTCAGCTTAGTTTACCACAAAATATATCCAACATACTGGCGTTTGAGGGATTGCCACCTGAGTATTTGGAGATAGAATTAACCGAAGGTGTTGCTATGAAGAATCCAAAAAGAGTAGTGGAGACCATGGGAGACTTGCATGATAGAGGTGTAAGAATGTCTATAGATGATTTTGGCACAGGATACTCATCTTTAAGTTATCTAAAAAAGTTTAAAATTTATAAATTAAAGATAGATCAATCATTTGTGCGAGATATAAATACAGACGAAGAGGATAAAAAAATTGTGAGCACTATCATAAATATGTCAAAAAATTTAGGCTTAAAAACGATAGCCGAGGGAGTTGAAACGATAGGTCAGCTTGAATATTTAAAAGAACAAGGATGTGATGAGATTCAAGGGTACCACTACTCTAAGCCATTATCTGCAAAGGATTTTGAAGCCTTTGTAAAAGACTTCAAAATCTAAAATACTACATGTAACACTTTAGGCTGTGAAAAGTTTGGTACATCATCATATGTGAAAACACTATAGTATTTATCGCGGTCTAGTGAGCCAAATCTATCGTATGTATAGTTATCTTTACCGCCATATATCTTCACTCCGTCCAGGAAATTTTTTGGTGGATGAAAAGAGTTTCTCACTACATATGCACCCACAAAGTCTCTGTCTTTTGGATTGTTCCAAGTTAGTTTTATGACACCATTTTCTACTATATAGCTTAGGTTTTCAACCTGATTTAGTGGAGTTTTTCTCTTCTCTATATACTCAATGACCAGTTTTGGTTTTTTTTGCCATCTGACGATTCGACCTTTTAGAAAGGATCTTGATGTTGTGGCATTTATGATGATTTCGAGTTTTTCACTTTTTTCGTGAAACTGTTCTAATAACAATTCCGAGAGAGTATCAAACATGAAGTAGTGCTTTTTTTTCTTTGCCAAATCATTATCTTGTACCTCATAGCCTATATATTCCGCTCTTTCTCTGCTTTTAACATCTTCGTAGCTAGAGATTTGCTCACCACTACCTAGGAGTTCAAGATAGAAGCTGATTCCTTTCGAGATTTTGTATGTTGTTATATTTTCTAGCTCTATATATGCATTTGTGATGACGGTGGTATTTGGGTCAGGAAGCACTGAGAGATCATATCTTAGGTGCCCGTATATCTTTTCACCTTTGTTATCAAAGCCGCTCTCTAGGTAGTTCTTCTTGAGGTTTTTGCTGATCTCTTCAGACAAACAAGGTAAAATTTCAACTTTCGTAACAGGGATAGTGTATTTTATCTCTAGCATTGGTCTATAGTGCAAACCCCCGCCAAAATTTCCATAACCTATATCAAATTGCATCATTTGTGAATCTTCACCATAAGGTAACTCTTTTGGTCCATCTAGTCTAAAAATTACTCTGTTTTTGATGAGTTGGTTTTGTAAAAGGGAACATTGATAGGAAGAAAAATCCCAATAATTCCAGATACCTTGAGTTAGATTTTGCGCTTTTATGGCATCACCTATGACTTGGATGCAAGGTGTATTTTCTATTTGAGTGAAGTCTGTTACATCATTTATCGCCTCACTGTCTATCAGGCACATATTCCACTCTCCAAATCTCTCTATCTTTGCTGCGACCCTGTTCATGGGATATAGATGGAGTCTTGCCTCTTTTATGATTGCATTTTTTGGGACAGAGCTTAAATCGTAGCTGATGACTCCGTCACATATGCCTTTGGATTTGTTGACACCTACAAATATCGAGTTGTTTCCAAAATGTGCTCGATTTACTTCGCTCATATTTTCCCCGACATAACCTGTACCATCTTTTGATGCAAAAAGCATTCGTGAAAACTCTGCTCTTTTTAGGCTTGTCTTTAGCTTAACTACTGGAGCATAAGGGGACTTTAGTTCTGTTTTTTTGTTGACTGCGCGGATTGTGTAGTAGTAGGTTTTAGATGACTCTAGTTCGATGTTTTTAAAGCTGTGTCTCTTTGTGACTCCTACTATATTGTCTTGACCGCAAGGTGCTTTATCGGTTGTATTTCTGTATATCTCAAAGTATATATCGTCTCTTAATTCATAATCCCACTCCAACTCTACAAAGTCAACACCAACTCTGTTTATAGTAAAGTTATCTACCCTTTTTGGAGCAAGAGATGAGTAGTTGATGGTCTCTTCAAAAGCCTTTAACAGAGCAGGAATATTTTCATTGACAGAGCTTGTCATCACCTTCATATAGTCTGGTATATTTTTTGTGCCAACCTCTACAACAGTTGCAAGTATGCCTTTTGAGTAGTAGTATTCTCGTCCACTTCCAGCTATCAGTTTTGCTGGTGGTTTTCCCCGATGTATGCCATAGTTTCGCCCTGTGACTCTATTGATTTGCTCGCTCATATTTGCACATAGAACATTTAAATCTGTGCCATCTATCTCATTTTCGTGTCTAAATTTATGGGCTGGAAAAAAGACATTTCCTTGTGAGTGATAATCAAGTGCTATAGTTATATTGCTGTGAGTATCAACAAACTCTTTTATAGCTTTTGTTTCTGGCTCACTGAAAGCTTCGCTTCCCCCATAGATATTTGAATCCATTTTACTAGAGTGTTTCCAGCCTATAGAAAAGTTTCTATTTAAATCAACCCCATAAGAGCCATCAGAATTTTTTCTTCTATTTTTTCTCCAAAATGAGAAGTGTTTTCGGGAGTATTCAAAGCCATCAGGATTTAGACAAGGCACCATATATAGAGTTGAGCGTCCAAGATACTCTTTGATCTTTGGATTTGTGTCAAAGTTATTTAGTATGTACTCTATAAATTTTAGTGAAAGTTCATGCCCTATCCATTCTCTTGCGTGTATGGTTCCTGTAAATAAAAGTGCCGGTTTGCTATCGGCCTCTTTTATATCCAAACAAAGAGTTGCAAGGATAATCTCTCTGTTTTCATGGGTCACTCCTATCGTCTGTATGTTTATGATATTTGGGAATTGATTTGAATATTTTTTTAAGAGTTCAATTCCTTCGTTATATGAGATGTATTGATTTTTCATGGTTTGAGTCTATTATCTAACTCTATCCTCCTTGAACTGCACCCAAGAAGTTACAATTTTTAAGATAGTTTTATCTTTTATCCCTTTTATAGAGCAAAACGCATTTGGTTCAAATTCTAACTTTTCGACTATCTCATCTTCACTAAATTTTTCAAAGATTTTCTCTATTTTTTTCTCTCCCAACCCGCTTATACTACCAAACAGCTCTTCCAAATCCTCTTTTGTTACTATAATCTCTTCGCTTGCTTCATCTCTGCTGACTGGTGCATCTATATTTTGTACATTTTGAACTGTTGTTGATTTTATGTTTTTAAGAGGAAACCTGTCTTGAAAATTCCACTTTTCACTTGGCCACTCTTCATAATTTTTTGGGGTTATATCGAGCATAGGATACTGCTTGTCAAGCTCATGTATATAATGCTCCTCATCTCCATAGGCTCTTTTCTTATCGTCAAAATATGCTCCATCATAACTTGGTGTATATTTACCAAAGGCTATATGCCTCATAGTTCTTAGAAGTGAACTGTCTATCTTGCCTAACTCTTCCCAGTTAAACATAGGTGTATGGGGCTTTTTCATTTTACCGCCACTAAGACTCCACATCAAATACTGACCTATCCAATCTCTTATATATGGAAATGCAGCAAAAGCGGTAGCGCACTCTAAAATCCTCACTTTTCCATCTTTGCCATAAGCTACATCACAAGCCCAATACTCTGCATTTGCGGCTTTGCTGACTTTGACTGCCAAATCAAGCACATTTTTTGGAACATCTTGATAATCAATGCTTCCGCCTTGGCTTGTATTTGTCAGCCAATCACCCTCAGGTGGTCTTCTCCAAAATGCACAAACAGGTTTATGACCGATGAGCATGACTCTGATGTCTGCCTCCATCGGTATAAAATCTTGAACATAAATCGGATGGTATTTTTTTTCATCAAATAGTTTGACTGCCTCATTTGCACTATCAACTTTATGTACAAAATATCCACCATAATTTGAAGGTCCATAGCTTCTTTTTACTATCTTTGGATACCTTGCTTGCTCTAAAAATTCATATCCTTTGACTCTGTCATAGTAGATGTGGGTTGCCGGTATCGGAAGATTGTATTTCCATGCAAATCTTGTGACATTCTCTTTTGATTTGTTCGAAAATTGAGTATCCAAAGATGGTATAAACCTCACATGAGGCAACTCTCTTGCAATTTCTCTAAATGTCTCATAAGCAGTTGCAGGAATATTTCCAATCAAGACATCTATCTTCTTTCTTTTTACTTCAGCTATAAATCTTTTTTTATCATTTTTCCAATGATAAGTAACACTCTCTATCTTATCTGGCCACCCCTTAAAGTTGGAGTGATCAAAAAATCTCAATACATAATCCAAATACAAAAATCCTAATTTAGGAAGTTTTTTCTTGCTCATCAGTTTATCCTTTTACTTTTCTATCTATCAAATTTACTATTAGTTCTATCTTTTTCTCATTAAAATTTAGCCCCATCTTCTCTTGTGCAGGTGTTGCAAAAGCAGGTATGCCGTTGACCTCTAAAACTACATACTCCTCTTTGTCTCTATCATAGATGATATCAACTCCAGCTATGTCAAGCCCTGTCGCAAGTGCTGCTTTTTTGGCAGTCTGCACCAACTTATCGTCTGCTTCTCTCAAAAAGACCGTGCCTCCACTTGTGATGTTTGTTTTCCAGCTATCTTTTGGTGCTTTTCTACCATAGCATGAGACAAACTCCCCATCAACTATATCGACTCTAAAGTCGGTATTGTCATAGTTTATAAATTTCTCAACATAAAAAAATCTCAAATCCGCCTGATTTAAAAATGGCATGAGAACATCTAGCGTCTCTTCATTTTCTATCTTGGTTAGTCCTACTCCACCCCATCCATCAACTGGCTTGTAGACTATTTTTTGCCAATCATGTATAAATTTCTTGAGATATTTTGCATCATCTCTATGGCACAATCTAAAGTCTGTACAAGGAACCCCATGCTTTTTCAGTATAAAGGATGTTTGAAATTTATCCTCAGTTAACTCAAAAGCACCATAGCTATTGATAGTTGGCATCAGTTTATCTAAAATTTTATACAGATAGACTTGGTATTGAGTCTGTTCACCTGCATTGTATGAGAAAAACAGATCAAGATCATTTAGTATGAGATTGTTTATCATGAGCTTATCATTCTTTGCGACAGCATATCTTAGGTTTAATCCTGTCTCTACATCGATATCTCTATCTTTTAGCAAAGAGACAATTTTTTGCTCTATCTTATCTCCGCCACTGTTTTGATACATCCACATCCCAATAGTGTGTTTCATGTGACATCCTTTAGTAGGTTTAATATCAAATTATACTTAAATTTACTAAAAACTAAGTATAATTATCCAAAAAAATAAGGTAGTTTTGTGAAAAATTTTGAAGAGTTGAAAAGACTTATTGATATAAACTCATATACTAAAAATAAAGATGGCGTAGATGCAAATGCTGAGATATACAAGTCTATGATGACGGAGCTGGGCTTTACATATAAAGAGTTTGAGAGAGAGGAGATAGGAAACCATATTTTATTTAAATCAAACAAAAGAGATGGAAAAAAACTTCTTCTTTTGGGTCACATGGATACTGTTTTTCCAAAAGGCACTTTTTGTGGATTTAGGGAAGATGAAGAGTGGATATATGGACCTGGTGTTTGTGATATGAAAGGTGGAAATATAGTGGCTATTGAAGCACTTAGAAATATATATAAAAAATATGGAAAAATTCAAAACATAGATTTCATGCTTGTAAGCGACGAAGAGGGCGGAAGTGATGACTCTAAGTATGTAACTGCAAGTATCGCTAAAAATTATGACTACTGCATGGTATATGA
>JALUXQ010000175.1 GCA_027013265.1 Campylobacteraceae bacterium
TCACCTGTCATAATTGAAAAAGTCGCACCCAGTAGGTGAAAGTTTTAGGTGTGACTTTTTCGTTTTAAAGTACCTAATTATAGAGTAATTTGGCTTGTTGTTTGATTTGGTATGGAATTATTGGGGATAAAATTTTATCATTGACATTAACACACATTGTGTGTTATAATAAATACAAAAAGGAGTTGTTGTGACTACTTCAAACAAAGTGAGAACAAATGTCTATCTTGACGCCAACATAAAGAAAAAAGCTCAAGATATCTTTAGCCACTACGGCATAGGTCTTAGCGATGCTTTTAATATCTTTTTAGCTCAATCTGTATTAGAAAAAGGCATACCATTTGAGCTTAAAATACCAAATCACGAAACACAAAATGTAATAAAAGAGGCGCGTAGAGATAAAAATATGACTATAGTTTCACTAGAAGAGTTGAAACGCATAGATGCTTAATATATCAACTCATAAAGTTTTTATAAAAGATTTACAAAAATCTAAATTAAATCCTACAAACAACTCAAAACTCTTTTTATATATTTCTCTACTTATCCAAGAAAGTGAACTCCCAACAGAAGCGAGAGACCATGCTCTATCGGGTAACTATGCCGACACTAGAGAATTTCACATAAGTGGAGATCTACTTGTTATATACCGCATAGACAATGATATTTTACAACTTCTTAGAATAGGCACACATTCTCAGCTTTTTAAGTGATTACTTTATCTGTCTTGGATTATAATGCGTTCATAAAAACACAAGCATATTTTTAGTATAATGTGAACTATTTTATATACTCACGAAGGCAACTACATGAACATACCATTTATAGATTTAAAAACCCAATACGAACTGTATAAAGATGAAATCAACCAAGAAGTTTTAGGTGTATTGCAATCTACACAATTTATCCTAGGTCCTCAAGTCAGTAAGCTTGAAAAAAGTTTGGCGGACTATACTGGCTCAAAACATGCTATTGTTTGTTCATCTGGAACTGACTCACTGCTCTTGGCTCTTATGGCACTAGACATCAAGTCGGGCGATGAAGTTATCACTACTCCGTTTACTTTTATAGCAACTGCGGAAGTCATAGCATTGGCGGGCGCTACAACTGTGTTTGTTGACATTGATGAAGAGACTTACAATATCGACCCTAAACTAATAGAAGAGAAAATCACATCAAAAACAAAAGCGATAATCCCTGTATCTTTATATGGACAACCTTCAAATATGGATGAGATAAATTTGATAGCAAAAAAGTATGGTATTGCTGTCATCGAAGATGGATGCCAAAGTTTTGGGGCAAGCTATAAAAATCAAAAATCTTGTAATCTAAGCGATATCGGTTGCACTAGTTTTTTTCCATCTAAACCACTTGGTTGCTATGGAGATGGAGGAGCAGTATTCACAAATAATGATGTTTTGGCAAAAAAGATAAGAACTTTGGCAAACCATGGTCAAGAAGAGAGATATAAGCACAAATATATAGGTATAAATGGCAGATTAGACGCTGTTCAAGCTGCTGTATTAAATGTAAAAATGAGGCATTTTGAAAAAGAGGTAGCAAAAAGAGAAGAGATTGGAATCAGGTACAATGAACTTCTAAAAGATAGTGGTGTAACACCTCCGCTAGTAAAAAGTGACAGAACGAGTGTATTTGCACAATACTCCATAAGGGTTAGAAATAGAGATGATTTGGCTTCAAAACTGAATCTTTCTGGAATTCCAACTGCTGTTCATTACCCTATCTCGCTTCATCAGCAAGAGGCATTTGCAAATCTAGGCTACAAGAGTGGTGACTTTCCTATCAGTGAAAAGGTTTCAAATGAGATAATGAGCCTACCGATGAGCCCGTTTCTAACCAAAGATCAACAAGACTACATCATAGATACCATCAAGGAAAATGTATGAAAAAAATAGCACTTATAGGGCTTGGCTCAATGGGTAGAAACCACTATAGAATCATAAAAAGTATCAACGAGTTTAAACTTGTTGCGATTTGCGATGTTGTAAAAAATGGAGACTATAAAGAGCCTTTTTACTCCAATGTAGATGACATGCTTGAAAATGAGGAGATTGATGCATGTGTCATCGTGGTCCCAACTTTTTTACATAAAGAGGTAGCTATCAAGTGTCTTGAAAAGGGCAAAGATATCTTTATCGAAAAACCTGTTGCTTCCACCATAGAAGAGGCTAACGACATACTAGAGGTAGCAAACAAGACCAAGGCTAAGGTTGGTATAGGATACATAGAGAGATTCAATCCTGTCGTTGTTGCGCTCAAAGAGGAGCTAAAAGATACAGAGATATATAGTATAGGCATCACCAGAGTTGGACCTTTTCCACCAAGAATCGCAGATGTTGGGATATTGACAGATTTGTCTGTTCATGATATAGATCTTATAAGATTTATATCAGAAAGAGAGATAGTAAAAACAAATATATACAGATCAAGGAAGATACACAACCACCATGAAGACAACGCAATACTATCGTTCAAACTAGAAAACGATATAGTAGCGAGCGTTACTACAAACTGGCTCACCCCCTTTAGAAAAAGAAAGATTGAAGTAGCTACAAAAGATGCTTATTATGAAGCTGATTTGATGGAGCAAGATTTGACCGAATTTTCAGAGTATCAAAAAAACAACTCTTTTGTAGTAAGAAAATGTATGGTGCGAAAAGAGGAGCCTCTATATAAAGAGCATATCGCCTTTTTAAATTTTCTCAAAACCGGAGATAGAAGTGGTCTTAGCAGTATAGAAGATAGCATCATCACGCTAGATATATCTTCAAAAAAACAGTTTATAGGCTAGGAGAGAGATACCCTTCTTCTACTAGTTTATCAACAATTTGCCTAAAGATTGGAACTGCAGTGAGAGATGCGTAGTAGTAGTATCTCTTTTTTGGCACTCTCACTAAAACGCCAATAGTAAATCTGTTTTTCTTATCATTTGCAAAACCGAAGAATGAGCTATTATAATTATCACTATACCCACCATCTGCTGCTATGTGGGCTGTTCCTGTCTTTCCACCAATCTCCAAACCATCATAGATAGCCGCAGTTCCTGTCCCTTTTAGTACTGTTTTTATAAGAATTTTTTGAACTCTTTTAGCAACAGCCACTGGAATAACTTGCTTTTGAGTGTCCATCAAAAAGGGTATAGGTTGTCCATCTTTTAGAGAAAATTTCTTTGCAATTCTTGGCACAACTTCTCTTCCATTGTTATTAAACGCACTATATGCCTTTAGCATCTGCATAAAATTTGCTCTCATACCATATCCATACCCTACTGTCGCCTTATAGGTTTCAGATTTAAATTTATGAAGAGGCGGAATCTCTCCTCTTGCTTCATAGGGCAAGTCTATGCCACTCTTAAACGAAAATCCAAAGTCTTTCAATCCTTGATAAAACTCTAGAGAGTCAAGATTTTGGGCGATTTGGGCGATACCAACATTGCTAGAGTGAACTATCACATCTTCTGCACTAAGCCACTCATAACTATGTGCATCCCTAATAGTTCTCTTTCCTAATTTAAACTTTCCGCCATAAATCCGTACTAAATCAAATGGATTTATCTTCTTGTTTTCTAACAAAAGTGCAAATGTTATAGGCTTCATAACGGAGCCTGGCTCATATGAGTACTCAATGGCTGCCACATTTAAAGAGGGGTAATCACTCCTTTTTATCGCATCTGGATTGTATCTATTGCTAGTCGCAAGCGCTAGCAAGGCTCCCGTTCTGCTATCCATCACGCTAGCTATAATCTCGTCAGCTTCAAGAAATTTCTTCTTGGTGTCTAATATCTTTTCTATAATTTTTTGAATTTTTAGAGATATATTTAGATATACATCATAGCCATCTATCCTTTTTGTATATACACTGTCTCTGTTTAAAATGACATTGTTTGCTATATCTCTTTTTCCTTGAAGTACAGAGTTTTGGATGGGTCTTAGTTTGTCTTCATAAAATCTCTCTACACCTTTAACACCAGCTATCTTTGTTATGCGGTCTTTTTCGACCTTTTTTACATATCCAATGACTGGAGTAAGAGTATCAAGAGCTGGGTAAATTCTCTTTTCACCACTCTCTATGATGTTCATGCCATGCAAGAAACTAACTTTTGTTTTGGGATTTTCATAGTTTTTAAAAACTCCCAATCTATACAATTTTCTTGCCAAATTTTTTAGATATTTTGCTTTTTTTGAGTCTATCTTGTAAGAGAGTATAACACTTCCAAAGGTTGAATTTATGATTTTTTTAACTTTTTTTGGATCTTCTCCACTATATAGCGTGTATAGTTTTATAAATAACTCTTTTTTTTGTGGATCCAAATTTCTCGTATCTATCGTTACTTTATATAGTTTTATGCTAGTTGCAACTTTGAAACCATCACGACTAATGATGTCACCCCTAAGTGCACTGTTGATTTCTGTATAGGTTAAATTGGGAAGCTTTCTCTTTGTGCTAGACCAGTAAAAAGCGGCTCCTAAAAAGATGATAAAACCTAGAGTAACTATAGAAAATAGGAAAATTATCTTTGCGGTATTTGGTTTGATTTTATTCACTATAAAAGGATACCAAATTTTTAAATTTGAGTTCTAGCTATCTCTTTATAGGCATTAAGAGCTTTATTTCTGACTTCTAGCATCATCTTCATGCTAAGTTCGGCTTTATCTATTGCGATAGCAGCTTGATGCAAATCTTTCACTTCACCTGTCGCCATATCAGCCATAGCTTTTTCGCTATTTTGTTGTAGTTTGTTAACTTCACTGAGACTGTTTTCTAATACTTTTGAAAAATCTCCACCACTTTTCGATGCACCCTTTTGAGTATTTGTACTGTTCAACAGTGATGAAATTTTATCAAGACTATTTTGCATTTAACTATCCTCTTAAAATATCTATAGCACTTTGTGCCATATTTTTTGCACTTTGAAATGCTGCTACATTTGCCTGATAAGCTCTTGTGGCTTCTATTAAATCGGCCATTTCTATGACTGGGTTTATATTTGGATAAGCCACATATCCCTCTTTGTTTGCATCAGGATTTGATGGGTCATACTTCATCTTAAAAGCACTATCATCTCTAACCACCTTATCAACAACAACACTCATTATAGCAGGATTTGCATTTTCTTGCAAAAATGGATCACCTAGTGGATTCTCGTATTTTAACATGTTATTGTTACTGTTCATCTCATCATTTAAAGTTTTATCAAAATTATGTGCTTTAAATATCACTTCTCTTCTTTGGTATGGTCCACCCTCACTTGTTCTAGTTGTGTTCGCATTAGCTATATTTGAGCTAATGACATTCATTCTAAATCTTTGTGCCGAAAGTCCATATCCACTTATATCAAAATCACTTAAAAATGCCATCTCTCACTCCTACACTTTTGCTGATGCATCAAGTACGCTTTTAAAAATCAAACTATCTTTTTTAAGAGCTGCTGTTAAGGCGTTGTACATTATCGCATTTTTGCTTAACTCTGTTGTTTCCACATCAAGATCAACTGTATTTCCATCATTTCTTTGAGTCTGTCCATCTCTTAGATATATAGTAGATTTTTTATTGTCTAACTCACTATATCCACTTAAATGTTTGGAGTCTGTCTTTGCCATTTGTAATTTTTTAGTATCATCTACTCCAAAAACTTCTCTGGCTTTTTGGCTCAAAGCAGTCTCAAAATCAATATCTCTTGCTTTATAAAAAGGGGTGTCTATATTTGCTATATTGCTGGCTATCAACTCTTGTCTAACAGCTCTTTCTCCCATGCCAGTTGCCAATAAAGAGTGTGCTTTGCTTATTTCAAAAGACATTTTTTCCTCATTTACCAAAATTTGTCTATATAAAAGCAAAAAGTATTCCTCTTTTAACAAGCAGTTTTTTACTCTTTTTGGTGTAAAATAATGAACAGAATTTACAGAGGGTATTATGTCAGCAGATAAAACACTATTTATATTGAGCTCTTTTTGCATATTTGTTGGTATTATTTTTTCTCTATCATTACCCATTTATGCCAATATATACTTTAGCTACTCTCAATATCACTTTTTTATAAGACAGTTTGGCGTCGGAATGTTCTCGATTTTAGTTATGTGGGGATTATCACAACTCAATCCAGAAAAAAGCTTGACCTTTATAGGCTTTAGTATATTTTTTATCTGTCTTTTTCTTATGGGAATTATGCACTATCTACCTGATAGTTTGGTAACAAGCGCAGGAGGAGCCAAAAGATGGATAAGATTGCCTGGTTTCTCTTTTGCTCCTGTTGAGTTTTTCAAGATAGGATTTGTATATTTTCTTGCTTGGAGTTTCGCTAGAAAACTAGATGAAAAGAAAAAATCTCTTGCCGAAGAGCTTCGCATAATACTTCCTTATGTAGCTGTTTTTATATTGGTAATTTATCTAATAGCTGTCATGCAAAATGACCTTGGACAAGTTGTTGTTCTAGCTCTCACACTAGCCGTCATGGCATTTTTTGCAGGGACAAGCAAAAGGTTATTTGCTATCTCTATTCTCTTTTCAATTGCTATTTTTTTAGTGGCAATTTTTACATCTGAACATAGAATCTTGAGGATAAAAGTGTGGTGGGCAACTATCCAAAATATGGTTCTCTCACTCCTACCTGAGGGGCTAGCAAGCTCTTTGCGAGTTGAAAATGCGCCTGAGCCATATCAGATAACAAACTCTTTAAATGCTATAAATCACGGAGGATATTTTGGGCAAGGCATCGGTTCTGGCTCTTTTAAACTCGGTTTTTTAAGTGAAATACATACAGATTTTGTACTAGCTGGCATCGCTGAAGAGGTTGGTTTTGTTGGTATTGTCATCATTACTCTTGCCATATTTTTAGTTATTTACAGAATTTTTAGAATCTCTAGCAAAAGTGGAGAAAAAAACAGAGTTTACTATCTTTTCTCTTTGGGAGTCGGGCTTTTGATAGTCTTTTCATTTTTGATGAATGCATATGGCGTTACCTCCTTGACTCCCATAAAAGGTATCGCAGTTCCATTTTTGAGTTATGGTGGAAGTTCTGTTTTGGCTCTTAGTGTTGGCATAGGTATGGTTTTAATGTTAAGTAAAAAGATAAAAAGACAATGATTGCGATAACAGGAGGCGGAACAGGGGGACATCTCTCAATTGTAAAAGCACTAAAAAATGAGCTAAACAGTAGAGGAATAGAGCCTATATATATTGGCTCCGACAGAGGACAAGATAGAGCTTGGTTTGAAGAAGCAGAGGGTTTTTTACAAAAATATTTTCTCTCTTCGCAAGGGGTCGTAAACAAAAAGGGTATAAAAAAACTTGTGGCATTAAAAGAGATACTAAAATCTTCTTTTATATGCAAGGATATATTTAAAAAACACAACATAACAAGCCTCATCTGTGTTGGTGGATACTCCGCAGCACCAGCATCAATCGCTACTATTTTTAGCAAAGTAAATCTCTATATACACGAGCAAAATGCAACTATTGGGAAATTAAATAAAATTCTAAAACCCTTTGCAAAGGAGTTTTTTAGCTCTTATGAAAGCAGTAGCCCTGTAAAAGATTACCCCGTGGATAAGATATTTTTTGAAAAAAGAAGAGAGATAGAGAGGTTAAAAACTATCATTTTTCTAGGTGGCTCTCAAGGCTCAACCGCCATAAACAATTTAGCACTTGAAATTGCGAGCGAGTTAGCAAAAAGAGGTATCAAAATTATACATCAAAGTGGCAAAAATGATTTTTCAAGAATCAGAAGTTTTTATGAACAAAATGGGATAGAAGCAGATATTTTTGATTTTGATAAAAACTTAATAGACAAAATCTCACAAGCTGATTTTGCCATAAGCAGATCAGGGGCTAGTACTTTGTGGGAGCTTTGCGCACTAGGCATACCATCTCTGTTTATCCCATATCCATACGCAGCAAGTGATCATCAGTACTTCAATGCAAAAATGCTCGCAAACAAAAATTTGGCTCTTCTAAGAAGAGAGAGTGAGATAAAAAGCAGAGATATTTTACAAGAGATAGAAAATCTAGATTTAAAAATTATCTCAAAAAATCTAAAAAATGCGATAAGTCCAAATGGAGCAGAAAAAATTATTGAATGTATCTATCCTCGCAAAAGCTAGATAAATTTATATTTTCAAAAGCTTTTCGCAAGGATGTAAAGAGTTCGTGATTTTCCTCCTCCATTTTCGCTAACATCTGTTTTGTTTTTGCTCTTGCTACTGGCATCTTTACATCAAACCTCATACTAGGGCATGCTTCATCTCCAACCAAAGGGATATTTGCCTCTTTGGCTTGATCTATCAACTGTCTTTCTCGCACATGTATAAAAGGTCGGATAACCTCTAAGCCATTTTTTGCTCTGTATCTTGGTGGCATGGAACGAAGTGCACCATTGTAAGAAAAATTCATAAAAAAGCTCTCTACTGCATCATCCAAGTGATGAGCAAGAGCTAGTTTATTGAATCCATTTTCTAAAGCATAGCTATACAAAGCTCCTCTTCTCATTCTTGAAAAAAAACTGCAAAATGATGAGTTTTTTCTTATCTTCTCTTTCGCCAAATCATAAATCTTTGTATCATAAATTTCATGCTCTATGCCATGCTCGATACAGTGTTTGTGCAAAATCTCTAAATCTTCACCCATACCGTATGCAACCGTAATGGTTTTAAACTCAAACTCAAATGGTGCTACTCTTTGCATATGTTTTAGCACATGTGCCAAGCAGAGTGAATCTTTGCCACCGCTAAGCCCCAAAAGTATCTTGTCATTTTCTTCTATAAGATGGTATCTGGCATTTGTTCTG
>JALUXQ010000176.1 GCA_027013265.1 Campylobacteraceae bacterium
AAGCAGACTTCATAAACCATTTTTGATAGCGGTTGTCATAGGAATTGTTGGAATGTTGGGTTTCCCAAGTGATAAGATGCTTATACTTTCACTCTCATTAGCGGCAGCAGTTTTGATACTTTTCAGAATGAGTCTTGAAGATGCAAAATAGTTATCTAATTGCTGGTATAGTTGTGGCTGTTTTTGCTACATACCTCACTAGAGCTATACCATTTGTATTTTTTGCAAAGCGAAAACCATCGCCACTAATCAGATATATAGAGTGGAATATGCCACTTATGATTATGGTTATATTAGTTTTTTATGCACTAAAAGATGTAAAGTGGAACGAGTACCCCTTTGGCATAGCAGAGATAGTAGGAGTATTGATATCTATAATGGTGCACATAAAGTTCAATAATGCTCTTTTAAGCATCATAGTCTCTACAGCAACATACATGTTTTTAGTGCAGAAGGTTTTAACATAGAGGTTGGGCAAGAGAAGTTGTCTCTCTTGCCCAAAAGCTCTATTATATCCTACTTTTAAAGCTCATAGTATTAGCTATATCCTCTACTCTTCCTATTTTTCTCATGCTCGCTGCTGTTCCTTTGTAGAAAGGAATTTTAGTGTCAGGATCAACAAAGTCAGTTACTAAGTTGTTCAGAGGTGAGTTAGGGAAACCAAAAGCTACAAATAGTTCACCGCTTCTTGTAGAATCAGTTACATAAGCTACTACTCTTATACTTCCATAATCATTGTGAAGCATTACTAAGTCGCCATTTGATATACCCTTGGCATGTGCGTCTTTTGGATTGATTTCCATAGGTGCTATAGGCCATCTAGTGCTTGGCATTGGTAGTCTTGATGTATGATAGTTTGATTGCCATACTTCATTAACACGACCAGAATTTACCCAGAATTCATATTTTTTCATTTGGTTTTTAACTTGTCTAGGCATTGGTGGTTGAGGTGTTGGTTGGAACATTGCCTTGCCTGATTTCGTGCCAAATTTATTGTCTGTATAGAGTCTTCTAGTCCCTACTAGCTTGCCATTACTAACTTTCTTGATAGGGTTTTGTACGCCATTATTGCCATTTGCTCTAAGTAGGTCATAACTTGCAAGTACACCAGTTGGCCCACCTTGTGAGTCCATTTTAGCGCCTTGTCCAGCAAAACCATCATTAAAAGCATCCTCTTCAGTTTTCCAGTTAAACCCTTCAAACCTTTTTGCCATCTTTGTATTACCCTCTTTTTTATAGAGCGATTTTATAGCATTTGCGATTTCTGCAGCTATTAGACAATCAGGTTTTGCAGTTCCCGGAGCATCTACGATTTTTTCTGAGAGTCTAACTCTTCTCTCTCCATTCATAGAAGTTAAGTTCATCTCCATAGTGGTTGCTGCAGGGAATTCAACATGAGCCACTTCTGACTTGAAAGTTGGATATATATCTATATCTATCATAAAAAGACCACCGTCATATTTGCACGCTCGATATATAGCATCTGCCATTGTTTCGTTGTCAGCTCCTATATTCCTGCTCATGGCTTTTTTTACTATATCACTTCTTCTTTTGATAGAAGTTGCGAGTCTTTCACCCATGATGGAATCAACAAATGGATTACATCCCCAAGCAAAAAATGCAAGGTAATTTCCTTCGGCAGCTTCAGCATCTATTACCACTAAATTTTTTCTACCAGGCATTCCCTCTGGAGTCTCTGGTCTTACATATCCTTCTTGGTGACCACCAAGTCTGCAAACTCCAGTTCCAACTCGTCCAACTGATTGAGTAAGAATCGCAAGATTTGCTATTGAAGCTACATTTTCATAGTTTTTGATACCCCAAATGATACCTTTTTCATAATAAATAGCAGTTCTTGGTCTATGTCCAGACTTTTTAGGCTTAGCTATCCAAGAGGCGGCTTTTTTGATATCACTTACACTGATACCAGTTACTTTGGAAGCTTTTCTTAAAGATACAGCATTGGCATTGGCTGTCTTTTTAAAGTTTTCAGTATGTTTTTTTATAAAATCTTTCGCTTCCCAGCCTTTTTCATGAATATATGTGAAAAGTGCATTCATTAAAGTGACATCTGTTCCCGGTTTAATTCTTAAATGAAGAACATTGTCCTTGCCTGCTAAGGCAACAGCATTTGTTATGCTTGATGTCACCCTTGGATCTACAAAGATTATCTTGCCAGACTCAGCAGTTTCGCCTCTATCAAACTCTTTCTTCTTAGCATCTATAGTTCCGCCTTGTAGGTTTTGAGCCCAGTGCATAATGAATAAGTTACTTTGAGTTTCATACGGGTTTGCTCCTATTACAAATATAGTATCTGAGAGTTCAGTATCATAGTAGCTAGTATTAAGCTCACCTATGCCCATCTCTCTTGTTGCATGAACTTCAGAGTTGTAGGCAGGACGATTATGAATAGCAGCAGATCTAGTTTGAATTGCTTTGAAAAACAGTTTTCCTGTTCCCCAAGTGTTTTCATATCCACCACCACCACCACCGTGGTCAAAAGCTTTAAATGCTATTTGGTCAGGACCATCATTGTCTATAATTTTTTTTAGAACTCTCGCGGCTAGATCGGTGGCATCTCCCCAAGTTGTTCTATTTAAATTGTTTCCTCCATATACCTGAGGATCTTTTAGTCTATCTCTTGTAAAAGTGCTTTTACTGTACAATGTAGCAGCCATGGCTCCACCACGAGCTGAGTTTTGACCTAGATTGACAACACAATTTTGGTCAGGTATAACCATCACATTATACTCTTTGCCATCTCTATCAATAACACTATTTACCATCTGTTCACTTGCCCAAACTCCAAGAGCAGGTTGTTGTTTTGAAAAATCAACCCCTAGTGCATTTCTTTTATCGCTTCCACTTGTGCCTTTTGGCCATTTGTATGCTGTATATCCACACCCTACGATACAAAATTCACATGTGATATTTTTTTTAGTAGCCCCTACCGGAGGTAAAGGTCTTTTATCATTAATTGAAAATCCCATTTTTTATCCTTTTATATTTGATTCTCGGCCGTAGATTAGACCATTTACACCATAAGCGATGATTTTGTCATCTTCTATTTTTACCAGTATTTCAGGAATATTTTCTGTTGCTTGACCGATAATCATCTGCCCATCAAGTTGGGCATCAAATTCGCTAAAATGACAAGGACATCTAAACGCCTTTTTGGTAGCATTATACATGATAGGACACCCTTTGTGAGTACAAAGCAGGCTATAAGCTTTTATTTGTCCATTTACCATGACAGCTTTACAAGGTGAATCTACATCAGGATAGTTAAAATCCATCTCACCAGCACCTTTGATTTTTGATGCTAATCCTACTACTTTTTCTTCGTAACCATAAAAATTTCCATTTTTAGAGCTTTGTGAAGCTAAAAGTGCAGGTGCTGCAGCAGCTACTGCCGTCATCCCGGCTGCGGCTTTTAAAAAGCCTCTTCTAGAACTTTGAGGTTCTTTCATTTTTGTCTCCTTTGTTAATGACATATTTTTGACACAATGAAATTATATAAGATTTTGCTTTTCCAAATCAAATATATGGTAGAATACATCAAAAGCCTAAAGAGTGGGCGTTTTGAAGGATGAAAATATTTTTATGTTCTTGTATGCTCAAAAATTGACCACTATATTTCAAAAATTGACCATCTCTTTATTGCTCCTTACCTCTTTGCAAGCAGCAAGCAGCGACACAATAACTCTTGGAATCACAGGAGTGGCTCTAAAAGAAAATATATCTACCTTGATAAAGTTCAAAAACTATCTGATAAAAACCACAGGCTTAAATATAAAGATAAAATTTGCACGAAGTTACTCGACCATGAGGCATCTCATACTAGACAATGATGTAGATGTGGCATATATATGTGGTGCCACCTATGTAGATCTCTTGCCATCAAATAAGATTAAGCTTTTAGCATTGCCTACGGTTGATAATAAACCTTACTACTACTCACTTGTTATCGCTAGAAGAGGAACAAAATATAAAACTATAGATAATTTTAAAGACAAAATATATGCCATGAGTGATCCCGAATCAAATTCTGGTTCACTAGTCCCAAGGTATGAGATAGATAAAAGAGGCTATAAAGACGATAATTTTTTTAAGAGAGTTGTCTATACTTATGACCATGGAGAGTCTGTCAATGCTGTTTTGTATGGTTTTGCCAAGGGGGCTAGTGTTGATAGTGTAGTATATAAGGCTTTTTTGAAAAACAGACCAAAACAAAAAAAGAGGTTAAGGATAGTAGAAAAATTTGGACCATTTCCCATACCGCCTTTTGTCATTAGAAAAGATGTTCCACAAGCTATTCAAGATAAATTGCAAAAAAGTTTAATCAATATGGATAAAGACAAAAATGCAAAGCATATACTAGATGATATGGCGATAGGTAGCTTCATTAAGCCAGACAATTTCTCTTACGAGAAAATCAAAAAGATAAAATTATTTTTGAACTCTAAAAAATGAAATCTGTACTAAACTATATTTTATCATTTCGCATGAGAACAAAAATATCTCTGACTATCTTCTTTATAATACTCTTATTCTCTTTTGGTGTTGGGTTTGCCATAAAAAATGTAGTTTTACAAAAGACAAATTATATCATCGAAAATTCAATAAAAAATTTGGTTAAAGTTAACGAAGGAGTTGTGCTAAAAAATCTATTAGAAGAGAATTATTGGAAAATTTTTAAGATTATGCATTCTTTAAAGAAGATAGATTTAATAAAAAATGCCACTTTTGTAGATAAAAATTATAGCGTTATCGCTTCTAGCGAGCCAACTACTTATCCTATAGGCTTTGACTTAAAAGATAGATATAAACCTGATAACGAGACTTTAGTCATACCTTTAAAAAGTGAAAATCTCGTATTTGGGTATTTTATCATATATAAAAAATTTGGGTTTTTAAATAGTCTTGTTGAAGATATAAAGTATCATCTTCTATTTTCTATGGTTATAGCAGCCTTTATGTCGGTTTTGATAGGATATTTGATATCTATAAGGATGCTTGGAAGGCTAGAGCTTTTAGCAAACAATGCAAAGATGATTGAAGAGCAGCAGTGGGATAAAATAACAGACACAAAAAGTCTTGAAAAGGATGAGATTACAGAGCTTTCTGTTATGCTAAACAGTATGATTAAAAAAGTGCAACTCATGATAGTAGATGAGCAGGATATGAAAGTTTTTTACCACAATATCTTGGAAAATTTAGATGAGTTGATAATTATTTGTGATAAAAATTTTAAAATAATATATCATAATTCCAATAGATTAAAAGAGCTTATTTTAGAAGATAAAACCATAAATCAAAAGATACTTGAAGCCATAAAAAACAAGATAGCAAATCAAGAAGAGAGTTTTACGATAGAGATATCTAACGAAGATGAGAAGATTTTACATCTGCATGTGAATTTAAAAAATATCTTCAAGGACATAGTTTTGTCGTTTTCAAATATAACATCTTTAAAGAGGCTGGAAGAGCAAGTGCTTCTTAAAAACTCTTTTGAAATAGTTGGAGAAATTTCTTCAGAAGTTGTACATGAGGTTAAAAATCATCTGCAACCGATAAGAATATTGCTAGAGCAGGACAATTTAGATAGCGAAGATACTCAGAGAATTTTAAATATAATTCTAAAGATAAATCGCCTTGTTAAGAGTTTTCTAAAAAAAGGGAGATCTGTAGAAAAAGATTTATTAGTGCAGATTAATATCAAAGAGAAGGTCGAAAATGTGCTTTTTATGTTTTCTCAGAGATTTGAAGAAAAGGAGATTTATCTTGTCAAGGATATAGATGCTCTTGCAAATATCCATATGGCAGAGTTTGATTTCGACTCGATTTTAACAAACTTGCTCTCAAATGCATTAGATGCATGCGAAAAAGGCGGAGAGATAACGATAGAGTGCCGACAAAAAGATACAGAAGTAACTCTTGAAGTTTCAAACACAGGCAGAGGTATAGATAAGGAGATTATCAAAAAAATCCATAAGCCTTTTTTTACAACAAAAGATGGGGGGAGTGGAATAGGGCTTTATGTAGTCTATAAAATTGTATATCTCTATGGAGGTTTTATAAATATAGACTCCAACTCTAAAGGAACAAACTTTTGCATAAATTTGCCAAATGGAGACAAAAATGAACATAGTTATCATTGATGACCAAGCCGATATAAGGTATGCAGTGGAAAAAATGCTATCAAATAAAGGACACACATGTTACGGTTTTAGTGGTGATGAGGAGGATTTGATAGAGGGTATTGAAGTTTTTGATATTGATTTGATTATTCTTGATATGATGTTGGAGGGCTCACTTACAGGATTAGATGTGTTAGAGAAGATAAAAAAAGCCTCATACCAGATACCAACTATTTTGATAACAGCATATGCTACAGCTTCAAACCTAATAAATGCCGCAAAATCAGGCATAGTTGATATCATAGAGAAACCTTTCGGCACAGAAGATATACTCAAAGTTGTAAACAAATATAAAAGAGAAGGCAAAAAAGGAAAACCATTTTTATTTAAAGACAGTAATGAAGAGTTTATAGGCTCTTTTGAGACTATGAAAAATATATATAGCAAGATAGGAATTGCCGCAAAATCTGATGTTATAGTTTCGATATATGGCAAGAATGGAACAGGCAAAAGTTTGGTGGCAAAACTGATTCATAAAAATTCTACAAGAGCGTCAAAGCCATTTATAACAGTGAACTGCACTTCGATTGCACAGGAGCAGTTTGATGCTCTTTTCTTTGGCGGTGATGATTACGCAGGATATGTAAATTCTGCTGGTGAGGGAACACTTTTTTTAGATGAATTTTCAGACTTAAAGTTGCCATTGCAAGGTAAATTATTGCGTTTTTTAGAGTCAGGAGTTTTTCTTTTAGATGATAGAAAAGTGCAGTTAAAAGCAAGAATTATATGTGAAAGCTCCATAAATTTAAAAGAACTTGTAGAGAAAAAGTTGTTTAGAAATGATTTGTACCACAAGATATCTATGCTAGAGATAGGTTTGCCAAGTTTGGATAAGAGACGAGAAGATATAAAAGATTTGATATTTCATTTTATAAAACTTGCCAATATAGAGTTGAAGACAAATATCAAAGGTATTGACAAAGATGCTGTGAAATTTTTAGAAAATTATAATTTTGGAGAAAATATAAGGGAGCTCAAAAATACAATATATAAGTCGATTTTGGGTGTAAGATATGAAAATATAATGCTAGAAGAGATAAAAAACCTGCTCCAAACTCCTAGTCAAGATTCACAGCCGACTTTGGAAAATATTTGCAAAAATATAGTAAATATTTATGGTATAGAAAGTTCTAAAAATATCTTTGATGACCTTGAGCAAGGTATCTTAAAGGAGTTGATAAATAGATGTCATAATATCTCAGCTCTAGCAAAATACATGGATATATCAAGAAACACACTAAAATCAAAACTTAAAAAGTATGATATTCCGTCAAATCAGAATTAATTCGAAATATATCATTTTGTTGTAATGTGTAAAATCAGTGACTAAAACTTTTAAGGAGAGAGAATGGAACAACAAGTAAATGAAATAAGTAAATTTTATAATGTAGTGATAGAATTTATTACAAATTATTCATTTCAAATTTTGGGTGCGATAATTATATTTGCCATTGGTATCGTGGCATCAAAATATGTTAAAAAATATGTTTTAAAATTATTGTTAAAAACTAAGATAGATGAGACGATAAGTGGCTTTATCGCTAGCTTTATAAGAGTTATAATAATAGTGATGATGGCTGTTTTAGCACTTGGAAAACTTGGTATCTCTATAGGACCTTTCATAGCGGCTCTTGGTGCTGTATCTTTGACCGCTGGCTTGGCGATACAAGGAAGTGTCGCCAATTTTGCAGCTGGAGTAGTGCTGATTGCAACAAAGCCATTTAAGATTGGAGATACTATAACAGTGCACGACACTTATGGCGAAGTCCAAGAGATTAAATTAGCTTATACTGTATTGGTCAATGAGGATAAAGAGCAGATAACTATACCAAATAAGTATATGATAGGTGATGTTTTGGTAAACTCTTTTTCTTATCGTTTAGTTGAGGGAAGTATCGGTGTTGCATATGATAGTGATATCGAAAAAACGATAAATGTGATAAAAGAAACTTTGAACACAAGTGATGAAACATCTAGTGACAATGAACCAATAGTTGGCATAGAAACATTTGGAGATAGTGCTATAAATATAGGCTATAGATACTGGGTTCCAACAAATAGTTTTTTTAAATCACAATACAATGCAAACCAAAAAGTTTTTGATGTCCTTAACAAATCAAACATAACTATTCCTTTCCCTCAAAGAGAGATAAGAATTTTAAAAGGTGAGGAATAATCATGGTTATTTGGAAAGGTTGGGGTATCTTGGCGTTGTTAATCCCTCTAATATTGTCTTGGTCAACGCAATTTTTGGCTGATTCTATTTTAGGACATGATTTTTATAAAACATCAACATGGGCTATGCCCTCCATCTTTATATTTTCCTCAGTTTTTGTTTTTTGGATTGGCGAGAAGCTAAATAAGAAACCAGGAAGAATTCTAATAGACCCAAAAACCAATGAAAGTGTAGAGATAAAAACTTCCCATACATTCTTTTTTATCCCGATGCAGTATTGGAGTATAATGTGGATTGGTGCGGGATTG
>JALUXQ010000177.1 GCA_027013265.1 Campylobacteraceae bacterium
GAAGATGGGGCTTGATGAGGAGATTATGCCCTTAATCGACATGTCAAATATAGCTTGTGGATTTCATGCAAGCGATCCCATGACTATGGATAAAACTGTTAAGTTGGCTGTAAAAAATAGTGTATCTATCGGAGCGCATCCAGGATATCCTGATTTGGTGGGATTTGGTAGAAGAGAGATGAAGTGTGCAAGTGAAGAGATAGAAAAGTTTGTTGTATATCAAATAGGTGCACTGCAAGCGATTTGCAAGTCAAATGGTGTGAAAATTGAGTATGTAAAGCCCCATGGTGCACTCTATAATACAATGATGAAAGATACGGATGTATTTGAAGTTTTAGTTAAAGCTGTAGCAAAGTATGACAAAAATCTAAAATTGATGATATTGAGTTCATCAAAAAACGAACAACTTCAAAAGAGGGCAGAGGATTTTGGAGTAGGGCTGCTCTTTGAAGTCTTTGCCGACCGCTCCTACATGGATGATGGCTCTTTGATGCCAAGAAGTATGCCAAATGCAGTTCTCAGCTCAAGTGATGAAGTGCTGGAAAGATTGGATTTTTTGATGAAAAATGGTGCCATAAAATCACACATGGGCAAAGATCTGGAGTTAAAAGTTGATTGTATATGTGTGCACGGTGATAACGCTCATGCATTAGGAATTGCAAAAGCCATGAGGGAGTATCTAGTTGATAGAGTATAAGATAGCTTCGGTTGACAGCATCATCGTATATTTTGCAAATTCGATTTCAAAACATAGTGTTGCAAAAGTTCAATACAACTATGCCATACTAAAGCAGCTTAAAAACAGTGCAATATTAGACTTAACTCCATCATATACATCTATCTTGATTCACTTTGATTTAAGTAGATATGATTGTGACTCTTTTATAGACTATTTGAAAAAAACTCTCTGTTTTGATGTTAAAGAAGAGACAAAAAAGGGCAGATTAGTAGACATCCCTATATATTATGATAAGGAGGTTGGTTTTGATTTAGATAGAATTTCAAAACTTTCAAACCTCGGCATTGAAGAGGTTATAGAACTACACTCATCTGCGATATATAGCGTCTATACTATCGGTTTTTTACCTGGTTTTGCATATCTAGGAGAGGTTGATGCAAAAATTGCAACTCCAAGACTAAGCACCCCTAGGACAAAAATTCCAAAAGGAAGTCTCGGAATAGCTGATAACCAAAGTGCCATATATCCTATAGCAAGTCCTGGTGGATGGAATATAATAGGCAGAACTTATCTTGATATGTTTGATAAAACTTTAGATGGATTTTCATACTTAAATGTGGGCGATAGAATAAAGTTTAAACCTATCGGAAGAGATGAATTTATTAAAAATGGTGGTGTAATTTGAGTGCGTTTAGAGTTCTTGAGGGTGGAATTCTCTCTTTAGCGGAGGATTTTGGTAGATTTGGTCTTTGTGATAAAGGCATAACAAACTCTGGTGTAATGGATGAATATGCTTATATGGCTCTAAATTTTTTACTGCAAAATTCACCTAATACAAACTGTTTAGAGATTACGCTAGGTGGACTAAAATTAGAAGCTAGTGGGGCTTGTACTGTGGCTGTCACAGGTGCTAAATTTAAATTTCTCATAAATTCCAAAAAGGTAGGCATTTGGAAAACTCACAATATACAAAAAGGTGATGTGTTGGAGTTTGGATATGCACAAGATGGGGCTAGGATATATTTTGGTGTAAAAGGCGGCTTTGATATTAAAAAAGAGTTGGGAAGTAACTCTGTAACTATCAAAGAAAACATAGGAGAGAAGCTAAAAAAAGGTGATATTTTAGAGTTTTTAGACCATGATATTAGTGATTGCAATATCTATTTAAAGAAAAAGTTTGTTCCTTGCTATCAAAAAGAACTTACGCTAAGAGTGATTTTAGGATATCAAGATAATTTTTTCCCTGTCCAAGAGTTAGAAAAGTTTTTTGCCTCAACATACACAATATCTCAACAAAACAATAGAATGGGCTACAAGCTAGAAGGAGAAAAGATAGAGTGCAAAATAGATGGTATAATTTCTGAGGGTATAAGTTTCGGGGCTATACAGATACCAAAAGATGGGCAACCTATCGTTTTGTTAAAAGAGAGACAAACTATAGGAGGATATCCAAAAATAGGCTCCGTATTGCCAATAGACTGCTTTAAACTCTCTCAATTAAAAACAGGAGATAAGATAAAATTTGAAGTTATTGATGTTAATTCTGCTAGGGAAAAGATGCAAAAATTTCAACAGATTTTTAGAGACTCAAGTTGTTAGTTGTTGAAATCTAGCCTGAAGATCCTCTTTTATTTTATCAGCTATCTTGTCACCATTTTTGATATTTTCTCTTACAAATTTATCTAAATCTATAAGAGTTTGAGCTAATTCACTCTCTATATCGCTTTTAGATCTATTTTTTGCCATAGATGTTTCAAAAAAGACAAGTTTTCTTATAAAATCGGAGAGTTTCTCTTCTGCTTTTTCTAACTCTTTATCATCTTGCAGTACAAAAAGTGAATCACTTTTATCGCTACTGCCAATATCTTTTTTGATGTCACGGATATACTCCTGTATGTGAGTAGAAAACGAAGCATACTTGGCATGAGGATCAAGAGCATCTATATCCATCTTTTCTGTGATTCTCTTTATATTTTTTATGAGTATAAAAGCAACAACTATAGAGACAAAAATAGCAGGAAAAAACTGATCCATATCAAACCTTTCTATGTTTTTAGAAATTAGACTTATACTGCAACAAGTCTATTATAGCAAGAAAAGATAAATCAAGGGGCAAAGCCCCGTGATTCAGTGTGAAAGTATTTGAGACAAAAAGAGTTTAAGTCTATCTGATTGAGGATTTTCAAAAAACTCTTTAGGAGTATTTTCCTCTATTATTTGACCATTTTCCATAAATATAACCCTATCGGCTACTTTTTTTGCAAATCCCATCTCATGAGTAACGCAAACCATAGTTCTGTGCTCCTGAGCGAGTTCAATCATAACATCAAGAACTTCAGAAATCATCTCTGGATCCAATGCGCTTGTTGGTTCATCAAAAAGCATAATGGAAGGGTTTTTACAAAGACTTCTAGCGATCGCTACTCTTTGTTGTTGCCCTCCACTAAGTTGATTTGGATATTTTTTTGCTTGGTCTGCGATACCAACTCTCTCAAGAAAATCCATAGCAGTCTTTACAGCCTCTTTCTTTGGGGTGTTTTTTACCCAAATAGGAGCAAGAGTTAAATTATCTAAAATGGAGAGATGTGGAAAGAGGTTGAAGTGTTGAAAAACCATAGCAACATCTTCACGAACTGCTTTTATCTTTTTAATATCATCAGTTAACTCAACATCATTTACTATGATTTGACCCTCTTGAAACTGCTCAAGATAGTTTATACATCTGATAAGCGTGGATTTTCCACTGCCACTTGGTCCTGCTACAACGATAATCTCACCCTTCTTTACATTTAGATTTATATCTTTTAAGACATGAAAATCACCATACCACTTGTTTAAATTTCTTATCTCTATTACATCATTTTTATTTTCCATTATCTTTCCTATTTTAAATTAGTGTTAAATCTTTTCTCAAGTGACTTGCTATATACAGACATGCTATAACAAAAAACCCAGAAAATTATCGTGACAAATACATATCCCTCAGTTTCAAAACCTAGCCAATGGGAATCACTACCGGTCAGTTGAACCATAGCAAGCAGGTCAAACAATCCGATAATGAGCACAAGTGTTGTATCTTGGAAAAGTGCTATAAAAGAGCCGACTAAATTTGGAATAGCAACTTTTAAAGCCTGTGGCAATATAACCAAAAGCATCTTTTGCCAATAAGATAATCCAACAGCATCTGCTGCTTCGTACTGACCTTTTGATACAGCCTGAAGTCCACCTCGAATAATCTCAGCAATATAAGCTGCTTGAAAAAATGTGATTCCAATGAGTGCACGGAGTAGTTTATCAAACTGTACTCCTTCAGGGAAAAATAGCGGTAAAATAACAGAAGACATAAAGAGTATAGTGATTAAAGGAACACCCCTGATAAACTCTATATATGTAACACTTACACTCTTTATAATTGGAAGGTTTGAAGCTCTACCGAATGCAAACAGGATACCTATAGGAAAAGATCCAACAATTCCAACAGCAGAGATGACAATAGTTAGCATCAGCCCACCCCATTTGTTTGTTTCTACCATGTCTAGTCCAAAAAATCCGCCTCGTATTAATATAAACGCTACTATAAAGTACATAGTAGCAATTGCTATCTTCAATCCAGACTTCCTCAAAAGCTTAAAAGCTGCGATAACGACAAAAAATAGTGCATATGCAAGATTTACTCTCCATCTGTCAGCCTCAGGATAAAACCCATACATGAACATACTCATCTTCTCTTTGACAAAAACCCAACAAGCTCCATCCCCTGTACAGTCAGCTCTCGTACTCCCTGCAAAATTTGCATTTATTATCGCCCAATTTATAAAAGGCGGAATTATCCAAAAAAGTATAGCAATTCCAAACAGAGTCATTGCGCTATTAAGTGGAGTTGAAAAGAGGTTTTCTCTTAGCCAGTGCAAAGCACCTTTTGAACTTGATGGCGCTTCTCTGGTTTCTATTTTATCATAAACAGCCATTTTTATCTTTCCTTAATTTTCATTTTAAAGTTTATCCAATTTAAAAGCGCTGAAACAGCAAGACTAACCACAAGATAAACAAGCATGGTCATTGAGATAATCTCAATAGCTTGCCCAACTTGGTTTAGTGAAGTTCCTGCAAAAACAGTAACTAACTCGGGATACCCTATAGCAGTTGCCAAGGATGAGTTTTTCACTATATTTAGATATTGGTTTATCGTAGGAGGAATTGCTATTCTGATAGCTTGTGGAAGCACTACAAGTTTTAGAGACTGATAACTTGAAAGCCCTATAGATGCGGCTGCTTCCTTTTGCCCCTTACTAACCGCCTCTATACCGCTTCTCACGGCTTCAGCTATAAAAGTTGCAGTATAAATTGTAAGTGCAAATGTTAGAGCTAAAAACTCTGGATAAAAAGTTTTTCCACCTCTAAAGTTAAAGCCTTTTAGTACTGGGTAAGAGAGATTCATATCAGAACCGCCTATAAAAAATGCGATTATCGGTAAGACAATGATTAGACCAATTCCCGTAAATAGAACAGGAAACTCTTGCCCAGTTCTCTCATGCCTTTTATTTGACCATCTATTTAAAAAAAATATGATAATAACAGCCAAAAAGACAGCAATTATCATAGATATAGTGGTTGCATTAAGGGCTGGTTTTGGCACATAAAAGCCTCTATTATTTATAAAGATGGAGCCAAACAGCTCTATGCTTTTTCTAGGACTTGGAAGTGTTGCTAAGACTACATTGTACCAAAACAAAATCTGCAAAAGTATCGGTATGTTTCTAAAAATATCTATATATGCTGAAGAGAGTTTTGCTATAAGCCAGTTATTTGACAGTCTCAAAACCCCTATCAATAGACCTAATATAGTAGATAGTATTATCACAACAAAGGAGATAATCAAAGTGTTTAATAGACCAACTAAAAAGACTCTTCCATGTGTATATGTTTCATTGTAAGCTACAGGAGTATCATTTATAGCAAAGCCAGCAGTTCCGTTTAAAAAACCAAAACCTGTTTGGATGCCTCTTTGTTCTATATTGTGAACTGTATTTGTACCAATATACCACAAAAACGCAACTAAACCTATGACTGTGAGTAGCTGAAAAAGGATACCTCTTACTTTTCTATCTCTTAAGAGTGCAAACATTTAATTCCTTTATATTATTGATTGAGAATGGGCAGGAAAGTCCTGCCCAAATTAAAGTAGAAGTAGTTTTTATCTAAATGGAGGAGAGTATTGTAATCCACCTTTAGTCCAAAGAGCGTTCAATCCTCTTTTGATTTTAAGAGGAGAATTCATACCAACTGTTCTATCAAATACTTCACCGTAGTTACCTACTTGCTTAATGATATTGTATGCAAAATTTTTGCTTAAGCCTAGATTTTCGCCTAGTTTGCCCTCAACACCAAGTATTCTTTTTACTGTTGGATTGTTTGATTTTAGCATACTGTCAACATTCTTGCTAGTAATGCCCGCTTCCTCAGCAGCTACCATTGCAGCATATGACCACTTAACTATGTTAAACCATTTGTCATCACCTTGTCTAACAACAGGCCCCAAAGGCTCTTTTGAAATAATATTTGGAAGAACCATAGAGCCATTAGGATTTTTTAGTTTAATTCTTAGTGAGTAGAGTTGAGATGAATCAGAAGTAATAACATCACATCTACCACTCTCATAGCCTTTTACAACTTGGTCATTTGAATCATAAGCAACTAGTTTATACTTCATACCATTTTTTCTAAAGTAATCAGCCAAGTTTAACTCTGTTGTAGTTCCAGATTGTACACAAACCGCTGCACCATTTAGTTCTTTTGCATTTTTAACACCTATTGACTTGTGAACCATAAAGCCTTGTCCATCATAGAAGTTTACACCCGCAAAGTTTAGACCAAGTGAAGAATCTCTAGTTTCTGTCCAAGTTGTATTTCTTGAAAGTAGATCAATCTCTCCACTTTGAAGTGCAGTAAATCTCTCTTTGGCATTCAGTGAAGTAAATTTAACTTTAGAAGCATCTCCCAATACAGCAGCTGCAACTGCTCTACATACCGATATATCAATACCACTCCAATTTCCTTTTGAGTCAGCTGAGGCAAACCCAGGAAGTCCAGAGTTTATACCACATTTTAGATAGCCTTGAGCTTTTGTGTCACTGAGTGTGTCTGCATTTGCAACTGATGCACTTAATCCTATAACTGCTATAGCAGCCATTGAAATTTTAGCAATCTTTGATTTCATATGAATCCTTTTAAAAAAAATTTGTAGAATTTGGTTACAGCAGAATAAAAACAACGCAAACTATTTGTGATATTTTTATCTAAACCAAAAACAACATTGGAGTCATTATACATTTATAAAATTAAGATTTAATTTAAATTGAACAGAAAATCTAAAAAATTGCATATTTGTTTCATAAAGTTACATATTTGTTACTTTATACTTTTTAATGGTTTGGAATCTATACCAAATATAACTAAAGCAATCCAAATAAAAGTAAAAGTTATAAGTTTTTTTTCATTAAAGGGCTCGTGATATACAAAAATTCCTAGCAAAAAAGCCAAAGTTGGTCCTATGTATTGTAAAAAACCAAGCTTTGTAAGAGATATTCTTGTAGCTGCCGCATTAAACCAAATCAGAGGAATTACGGTTATGAGTCCAGCGCTAACAAGAAGCCATGATACATAATCCAACGGAAAGGTAAAGGCGTTTTGTGAGTTTTGCGCCAAATATGCAAAATAGATCAAAGCAAAAGGCGACACAATAAGTGTCTCTATATATAACCCTGCAATGGAAGGTACAGATACCTTTTTTCTAAACATTCCATAGAGACCAAATGAGAGAGCTAAGGAGATAGATACAAGGGGGATGGAGCCAAACGATATAAGTTCATTAATTATCGCTAGAGTTGCAAAAATGATAGCTATTTTTTGATATTTTGTAGGTTTTTCAGAAAGAAAAAATACACCCAATATAACATTTACTATAGGATTTATATAATATCCAAGACTTGCTTCCGTGATTCTATTGTTTGAGATAGCCCATATAAAAACTAGCCAATTTGCCGAAATCAAAATAGATGTCAAAAAAAGAATTTTCAATTTTTTTCTATCTCGGATTATATTTTTAAATAGATATGTCTGTTTGGTAGCAAATATCAAAATCGTTAAAAATATGACAGACCAAAAAATCCTATGTACAAGTATCTCTGTTGGGCTGACAGATTTGACTAATTTAAAATATATAGGAACAAGACCCCAAAAAGTAAATGCTAAAATCGCATATATGACACCTTGCTTCTCTTCGCTAAAATTTTTCAAGAAAATCCTAATTGTAAAAGTTAGCCATTTTACAATTATTTTCTTAAATTTAAAGAAAAAAATTGTATAATCCCCAAAAGGGCACCTCTAAAGACCCTATGCACTGATAGCTTTATGAGGTTTTTTGTAGACGAGGCAGACTTTTGCAGGACTAGCCAAAGCTAATTCAAAAAAGTCTAACGAAGTATACAAGAAACCTCATAAAGCTATCAGTGCATAGGGTCTTTAGAGGTGCCCTTAACTTTATAAATTAAAGGTATATTTACAATGAAATCATGGAATAAGACATCTTGGAGAAATTTTGAAATAAAGCAACAACCAAACTATCCTGATGCAGATGAATTAAAGAAAGTGGAAGAGGATATAAGCAAGTTTCCACCTCTTGTTTTTGCAGGAGAAGTACGAAAGTTAAAGAGTGAGTTAGCAAAAGTATGTGAGGGAAAGGCATTTTTGCTTCAAGGTGGTGATTGTGCTGAGAGCTTTGCGGAGTTTAATGCAGACAATATAAGAGACATGTTTAAAGTCATGATGCAGATGGCAGTTGTGTTGACTTTTGCTGGTGGCTGTCCCGTGGTAAAGGTCGGCAGACTCGCAGGGCAATTTGCAAAACCAAGATCAAGTGATTTTGAAGAAAAAGATGGCAAAAAGCTACCAAGTTATCGAGGTGATATAGTAAATGGAAATGAGTTTA
>JALUXQ010000178.1 GCA_027013265.1 Campylobacteraceae bacterium
CAAAAACAGAGATATCCTAAAAAACATAGATAAAAAAAATATAAAAGCGATAGGTTTTAAAGCTGAACTAGACATAGAAAATGCCACAAAAAATGCCACAAAAATGTTAAAAGATAAAAATCTTGATGCTGTTTGCCTCAACATACTAAAAAAAGACAACAGTTTTGGGAGTGAAAAAAACAGAGTAACCTTTATCACAAAAAAAAGTAAAGATGAGTTCGAGTTAGACACAAAATTAAATATATCTTTTAAGATTTTAGAGGCTAGCAAAAGTATATGATAAGCGGAATCAGACGAGTTAAAAAGATTGCTAAAAAGATAGACAAATCCTCAATAAGATTTAATAACAATTTGCCCATATCCATAACTGTTCTAGAAGAGACATACAACCAAAAATACAAACTCCTCTTGGGCAATAAAGAGATCACAGCTAGAAGCAAAAAAAAGCTAGTGGTGGGGTATGAATATTGGGGAGATTTAAACAGTACGAGTGGTGGGATATTGTCAATCTCGGATTTAATCATAAAACCAAAGATTTTCAACTCAAATCTGGCATTTATGGGCATACAGAAGGATATCTTTTATAAAACTCTAACGAGCCAGAAAAACCCTCTAAAAGAGATAAAAAAATCTATGATAAATAAAATGTCAAATGAGCAAACGAGCAAAGAGGAGTTTTTAACACTAGGCTACATGCTCTTGGCACTTGAGAAAAATATCTTTCATATGCCTTCACTCATAGACAACAAAAAGATTTTGATACAATTTCGAGAAAATAGTGATAAAACTATAGAATTTTATCTCGCATTTGAAAATTTGGGTGCAATAAAAGGTATAATTATGCCTTGTGAAAAATATGATGATATAGATATCTCTGTGATGTTTGAAAAAAGCTATTATTTTATAAAAGAGTCGATGAAAATGGAAGATGCTAGGGTAACTTTTTCTATAAACAAAGATATAGAGCCACTATTTAATTCGAGTGAGATATTGTTGGATATAAAAGGTTAAAATTGAATGATTTAAAACATGTAGCAATCATAATGGACGGCAATGGAAGATGGGCAAAAAAGAGAAAGAAGCCTAGAACTTTTGGACATGATGCTGGAGCAAAAAAGCTCATTGAGATAACAAAAGAGGCAGCATCTAAAGGGATAAAATACTTAACACTATATGCTTTTAGCACAGAAAATTGGAAAAGAGATAAGAGTGAAATTGATTTTCTTATGAAACTATTATCTAAATTTTTAAAAAAAGAGCTTAAAACTCTCACAAAAAATGATATACAATTTAGAGTCATAGGGGATATATCCAAGTTTTCAGATGAACTGCAAAAAGCTATAAATACAACCATAGAGAAGACAAAAAACAATAAAAAAATGACACAGATACTAGCTATAAATTATGGCTCACAAGACGAGATAGCAAGAGCTGTCAACAAAATAACAAAAGAGAAGATAACAAAAGAGGATATAGAACTGACACTCGACACTAAAGATTTTTGCGATGTTGATCTTCTCATTAGAACTGGCGGAGAGATGAGACTATCCAACTTTTTACTCTGGCAAAGTGCTTATGCAGAGCTATTTTTCACAAAAACACTTTGGCCTGATTTTTCTTTAAAAGAATTTGATGATATAATAGAAAACTTTAAACAAAGAGAGAGAAGATATGGTGGTATATAGATGGAGATAATTTTATTTACATTGATTGGTTTAGCTGTTGGCTCATTTTTAAATGTTGTAATTTTAAGAGTTCCACAAAATCAAAGCATCTCATTTCCACCATCTCACTGTCCGAAATGTAAAAACAGATTGAAATTTTATCACAATGTACCTATAATTTCTTGGGTTATGCTTGGAGGAAAATGTGCATACTGTAAAGAAAAAATCTCTTTGCAGTATCCTTTGGTTGAGTTTTTTACTGCGATTATTTTTCTAGTCACATTTTTAAAAAGTGACAACATGCTTCAAGCAGGTATATACTCAGCTCTTTTTTCAGCTCTTTTTGCACTTAGCATGATAGATTTAAGATACAAAGCCGTGCCAGATTTGATCAGCTTTCCTGCACTTTTTATCTCTTTTTTTGCAAGAGACTTTCTTGATAGTTTTACAGATGCTCTACTTTTTGCGGGAGGTTTCACCCTTCTTAGGATGGTGGTATCATGGATAATCAAAAAAGAGGCTATGGGTGAAGCAGATATAATCATAGCGGCGATAATTGGTGCGACCCTTGGTGTGCATCTTGGTCTTAGCGCCATATATCTAGGTGCTCTTATCGCAATTCCTGCTTTTTTAATCGTAGGCAAGAGAGGGTTTCATCTGCCTTTTATACCATTTTTAACTCTTGGGCTTTTTATAACCTGGCTGTTTGACAAACAAATTTTAATGCTTTTGGAGAGAATTTATGGATAATTGCAGCTACTATAAGAGACTATGAAAAAAAAAGTTAAAATTATATTTTCATATGATGGTTCAAAATTTTTTGGCTCACAAATACAAAAAGGTTCAGGTAAACCAACTATCATGGGAGCTTTTCAAAAAGCATTAAATATACTAGGAATAGACAAGACGGCTATTGCTAGTGGAAGAACCGACAAAGGCGTTCATGCACTGAATCAAGTCTGCCACCTCTTAATACCTCACTATTTTTTTAACCTAGACAAACTCAAAAAGAGTCTTAATAATATTCTTATGCCATATATACATATAAAAAGTATATATTTTGTAAATCTGGACTTTCATGCAAGATTTAGTGCAAAAAAGAGACTCTATCGATATATCGTTTCACACTCTACCTATAATCCTATTTTTGCAGATTACTGCAGTTTTATGGCTCCTTTGGATATAAAAATTTTAAATAATAGCCTAAAAGAATATGAAGGCATGCATAATTTTAAATACTTCAAAAAACGAGGAAGTGATACAGTTAGTAATATGAGAATTATATATAAGGCTTTTGCCTACAGACATAAAAACTATACTGTTATAAATTTCTTAGGAAATAGTTTTCTAAGAAGTCAGATAAGATTAATGTGTGACTTTGTATTCAAGATAGAGAAAAATGTGTTAAGCAAGAATGATTTAATAAAACAGTTAAACACACTAGATAAAATCAGTAATTCACCTGCTCCCGCCCGAGGACTATATCTTAGCAAAATCTTCTATTAGCATTGCCTACAAACACCTCTTTTATGTCGCCATAGAGTTTTTGTCCGTCATACATAGATGTTTTATTTCCTATAATCGTCTCATGATGAGGATCAAATATAAACATGTCAGCATCAAAGCCTACTTCTATCTTGCCTTTGTTCTCTAGCCCTAAAACGGTAGATGGATTAAAAGAGCACATCTTCATAAGTTGATTCATGGATAAGCCCTCTTTTTTAACTAAAAATGTATAT
>JALUXQ010000179.1 GCA_027013265.1 Campylobacteraceae bacterium
GCCAAAATGGGCATCCCAAAATGCCACATCTTTATATAAAACAGACTTTGGAGAGTGAGCAGAAGTGAGCAAATCAACAGAGCCTTTTTTTATCTCATCTAAAAGACATAACCTCTCTTTCTCATCTCTAAGAGGAGGTAAGATTTTTGCATATGTATTAAATCCATCACAATTTTGGTCATTTTTTAAAAGGTGATGGATAGAGACTTCACTAAAGAGCCCATCTCTTTTTGTTTTTGCCATATTTACAATCTCTAGTGACCTTTTTGTCGATATAGATTGAAATACTATTTTTGCATCAAAGTCCAAAGATAGCTCTGCAATTTTAGCTACCTCTATACTTTCTGACGATTTTGATATACCAGAGAGACCAAGTTTGGACGATATTTCCCCTTCATTCATCAAGCCCTGATCATCCAAATTTGGCTCATAACAGAAACAAAAAAATGGCTTTTTCTTCATATCTGCATATTGCAATCCTCTCTTTAAGAGGTTCAAGTTTATATTTGAATTGCTAAATATCGCACTAGCACCATTGTTTAAAAGTGTGGCTATATTGTTAAGTTTATCATTCTCTTCATTTGCCAATGGAACATTTACATTTAAATTTATAGCCAAGTTATCAAAAGATGTTTTCAAAAAATCAAGCAAAGTTGAGCTCTCTAGCCTTGGTATAAAATCAGACATAATCACAGCACTTGTCACACCGCCTTTTCTCGCACTAAAAACCAATTTTTCTAAGTTTTTTTTGCTTAGTATATTGTTTGCAAGTCTGACATTTAAATCAGTGATACCAGGCAACAGATAAGCTCCATTTGCTTCAGTTATATCATAGTCTTGTTTTTCTGTTATACTCTCTTGTATGTCCAAAATAGTTTCATCATTAAACAAAACATCTCTTTTGGCATAGCCGTTTTCAACCTCTATCAAAGCATTTTTAATTAATCTCATCTCTTTAGTCTCTTTTTGAATTTTATGATTTTTTCATATGATTTTCTTATCTGTTCTTTTTTGATTTTGCCACTATTTATGGCATCTATTATGATGGCTCTAGCCTCTCTTGGTACATTTGTTGAGTTGGCAAAATAGCTTGAAAAAAAGAGTATATCAACTCCAGCATTTACCGCTTTTATAACTATATCTCTGAATTCATACCTTTTGTATATCTTGCTACTTTTAAGGTCACCACTAAATATCAAACCTCTAAATTTCAATTTTTCTCTTAATACATTGCGAACAATTCTGCTCGAAAAAGTCGCGATATTTGAAGAGTCAAGTTTTCTGTTTATACTACTATCCAAGGCAATCGCATCAATTTTATTATGTTTTATCAGCTCAAAATATGGTTTTAGCTGAGAGAATTCCCAACTGTTCTGCTTCGCCACTTTTCCTGGAAAATGTCCAATAACTGGAACTATATCTTCATCCCTAAGCACTTTTATCTCATACATTAAGTATGTTACTATTATATCCTCTTGGTCACTATGGCTGGGATTTGAGTAGATATCTGCATTTGGCCAAAAGAGCATATTTATCCCTGCTCTTCTTAGGTTTTGGTAGAAAATTTTATTTACATTTTTTATACTGTTGAGGTTAAAACTGCTATTTTCAGTCGTAAATTCTCTATAGTTGCTTGGACGACTCAAAACTAAAAGAGGTTTTTTACTTGCATCTTGAAGATATTTAACTACTCTTTTAACTTGTCCAAAATTTTTAACATTTTCCTTCGCGATGTAGATACCGCCTATCTTTTTACCTCTTATGTCTCTTTTGACTTGCTCAACCCATTTATCTCCTGGCTTTGCTCCACTAAAACCGACGACAATCATCTGAGAAATCATCTCTTGAGTAGAGACATTTCTAGCAAATGAAACAGTGAAAAAAGTAATTAAAAGAAAAAATATCCTAAATTTCATCTTAGTAAATCCCTTAAGCTCTCTTGTGGATTTTTTCCTTTCAATATCTTTTGTACTTCATCAACTATTGGTGTATAGATGTCATGTTTTTTACTTAAATCTACTATGGCACCAGCTGTAAATACACCCTCAGCGACTTCACCTAGTTCATCTAGTATCTCATCTAAATTCTTCTGCTGTGCCAAGAAAATTCCAACTCTATAGTTTCTTGAGAGTTCACTAGAAGCAGTAAGAAAAAGGTCACCTGCGCCACTTAAACCTAAAAATGTCTCATCAACTCCACCAAAGTACCTTCCAAATCTAGCCATCTCTACTAGACCTCTTGACATCAAGCTTGCTCTTGCATTATTTCCAAGTTTAAGACCTGCGCAAATTCCACTTGCTATCGCCAAAACATTTTTATAAGCTCCGCACACTTCTGCACCGATGATATCTTCACTTGTATAAGTTTTCATAAAATTTGGAAAAAAAGCAGAAAACTCCTTTGCTAGATTGGGATTTGTAGAGTTTATAACAACCGCTGTAGGCAGTGAAAGCATGACTTCAGATGCAAAAGATGGTCCTGACAAAAATGCTAAATTTTCGCTAGGAAGATGTGAAGCAAAAATCTCATTTAAAAACTTTCCGCTTTTTTGCTCTATTCCCTTTGCTGCAACCAAGATTTTTTGACCACTGAAAGAAAAATGCTTGCTAAGCCAATCACCAACGATTTGTGCTGGCAGAGTAAATATCAAATACTCACTTCTTAGTGCAACATCTAGCGGGACAAAACTTCTCTCTTGTTTTTTTGTTCTAGATGTAATCTTACATGTATTATTTTGCGAAATGGCAAAATGCAGTGCACTTCCCCATTTTCCAGCACCTATTACCGCTATTGTCATATTTGCTTCTCAAAAGTTCTTATATCTCTTCTATTTCCGATAGCCACCAAAATATCACCACCATCTAATTTATGGTTTATGCCTTTTGAAAAAAAGATAAATTTTTCTCCAAGCTCTTTATCTAAGATTCCCAAAAATATAAGATTTGACTCTTTTACGATTTTAGCCTCATTTAGATAGACACCATCAAGAGAAGATCCTTTTGGAATCTCTATTTCTGTGATTGATATCTTGTTTTTAAGTCTTGAAAGCTGGTCTAAAACTCTTGAAACTTTTGGTTTTTGTATAATTCTATAAGCCTTTATAGCTCCCACTTCATGTGGACTAATTGTCCTATTAGCACCTGCTAAAATCATTTTTTTTTCGTCTTCTTTTCGTACAATCTTCGTAAGAATCTTTATATTTGAATCCATATTTCTAGCTGATAGTGTTATAAAAAGATTCATGCTATCTATGTCACTTACGCAAAATAGAACTTCAACATCTTTGCCGATACCAACTTCAGATAAAAGCTTATCGTCCTTAAAAGAAGAATATCTTCCAAAAAATCCATCCTCATTTGCATCAGAAACAAGCATCGGATTTTCATCGATAATAGTAAGATCAATATCTTCGTCTTCTAGTAATTTAGCAATCTCTCGACCAGTCTTAGAGTACCCAAATATCACCATCTTTCTCATGTAATCGGCCTTATCATGTCACTTTTTATTTTAAAAATATTTTTTTCATCACCAATCAAAACTATAGAATCATTTAAGTCAATCTTATATGTTTTATGGTTTGGGTTAAAGATTATATTCTCCTTATCACTCTCTTTTAATACGGCGATTACCGTCACATTAAAATCATCCATACCGCTCTCTTCTATCGTTTTTCCTATATATCTATTTTCCTCTTCTATATCGATTTCATCGAGTGTTATAGAGCTTTTTTGTACTAAAATATTATCAATCGCATCAAACTTAACAGAGCTTCCTATATACTCAACTGCAACTTCTGCTACTGTTTGATATGGAAATATAACATGGTCAGCTTTTGCTATATAAAACTTCTTGATATTTTCATAACTATTTGCTCGTGCAATAACAACTATATCTTTTTTTTCAGCCTTGATGGTTAGTAGTATCGAAAGATTTAGAGCATCGTTGTCAGTAGTAAGAACTACTTTTCTTACATCATTTTTAAATACTATACTTTTTATAGTTTCATAGTTGGACACATCAGCTTTTATATATATATAATCGAGCTCTTTTGCCTTTGATAGATTTTCCTCATTTATATCTAAAACCATAAATTTTTTATATCCATGTCTGAGTTCAGAAGCTAAAACTTGCCCCATCTTTCCAAAGCCAAGTATCACTATTAAATCATCCATTTTGCTGATTTGTGATAAAACTTTACTCTCTCTAACTACATTTATCTTCTCTGAGAGGGCATTTGTGACGATAGAAGTTGCGAGAACAAGTATCAAAAAACCTCCTCCCACTAAAAAAACTGTGATGATTTTACCAGCAAGAGTGACGGGGGTGATATCTCCATACCCTACTGTTGTTATCGTTATGATAGCCCAATATATAGTATCTAAAAAGGAGTGTATATTTTTATTTTCACCACCACCTTCAAAGACAAACATGATAGTTGCAGACATAAATACAGCAAACCCACCCAAAAGAACTAAAAAATTGAACTCTAATTTTTTATCTTTTAAGACTTTAAAAAACGAATTGATACTTTTTGTATATCTAAAAATCTTAAACATCCTAAAAATCAAAAAAATTCTTAGCACTCTAAGAGGTCTATATGTTGGTAAAATTGCCAATAAATCTATAATTGACATTGGCGAAAATATATATGCTATTTTTTGATTTATAATGATTTTTAAGATTTCAGATAGTTTCTCTTTTTTATTCTTCTCTAACAAATCTTCATGGTACTTTATGATTCTAAGTCTTAAGTTTGCACTCACCCAAAATCTGCCAACCCACTCAAATATAAAAACAGAGATAGCAAAATCCTCAACCACTACCATATGGTATGGGATATGATGATCTACATCATAGATAAGGATAGAAACCGTAATAATCACCAATGCAATGATAAAAGCATCAAAATATGGCTTCATTTTTGATTTGGGATTTTCCAATAAGTTATAAACAAAAGTCTTAACTCTCTTATATTCTTTACTTGATTCTAAAAAATAGGCAAAAGAGATTAAGAGCCTTGCTAGCATCTATTTTCCTAACTCTTTTTTCAAAAGTTCATTTACTTTGGCTGGATTTGCTTTGCCTTTGCTAGCCTTCATGACCTGCCCCACAAAAAATCCAAGTAATTTCTTTTTTCCAGCCCTATACTGCTCTACTTTATCACCATTTGAAGATATA
>JALUXQ010000180.1 GCA_027013265.1 Campylobacteraceae bacterium
CTATAAAGTGTTAAAACACAATATTTTATATGGAGACGATCTTGTAGGTAAAATAATACTATATTACCAAACAGATAGTTCTATAAATTTAAGCCCTAAAGAGAGAGAGTGGATTAAAAACAATACTGTGATAGTCGGCACTTATCCATGGAAGCCTGCAATATTTTCCAATAGTAAAAAAGATATAGATGGAATATTCGGTGACTATATAAAGCTTTTTATTCAAAAAACAGGATTAAAAGTCAAGGTAGTAAGTGGCGAATTTGATACCATAATGAGAAAATTTAAGCAACACAAAATTGATATTGTGCCAAGCGTATATTATAACAAAGAAAGAGCAAAAATAGCTCTTTTTAGTGAGCCTATTTTTAAAGTTAGAGATGCCATATATGTACGCAGTCAAAATCACGATATTTACTCTTTGCAGAATTTGAGAAACAAAACTGTAGCTATCACTAAAGGTTATGCTACTATAGGAAAGATTAAAAAGAGATTTCCAGATATAAAAATAGTTGAAACTAAAAGTTTAAACGATTCTATCAATAGAGTATTGAGCGGTAAAGTTGATGCCTTCTATGAAGGGGAATTGGTAGCAAATTATAAGATAAAAAATGAATTAATAAAAGGTCTCAAATCTGTACTTGTCAAAGCCTTTGACGCACCAAGCTTGTATTTTATGTCTAGTAAAAATAAGCCAATTTTACATACAATTATTCAAAAAGCATTAAAAAGTATAGATTATGAAGATAGAGATAAAATAATAACAAAATGGATTGGTGAAACAGGCAGAATTAGATTGAATACAAAAGAGAAAGAGTGGCTTTTAAAATATGGCACTATAAAATATGTGACTGATAATGATTGGAAACCTTTAGAATGGATAGATGAGTTAAGGCAACAAACTGGGATACTTTCTGATTTGCTACTTTTAATATCGCAAAAAAGTGGTATCAGATTTAAACTTGTTCTTACCAAGAAATGGAGCAAAGCTGTAGCAAAAGTAAAAAATAGACAAGCAGATATGCTAGATAGTGTAGGTGAAACAAAAGAGAGGCAAACATATCTAGATTTTACAAATAAGGCCTTTTTCACTACCCCTTATGTGTTTGTAAGCAGACTTAAAGAGAGTTATTTAAATGGATTTGATGATGTTGTAGATAAAAAAGTAGCAGTCCTTAAAGATTCTACAATTGACGGCATACTGAAAGAAAATAGACCAAATTTTCATTATCTTAAAATAGAGAGTGCAACAGATGGTTTTAAGAAAGTGCAGAGTAAAAATATAGATATTTTTATAGTAAATGCTGCAACAGCAAAGTATTTTATCAATATATTGGGTTATGATAATCTTCAGATTTCTTACAAAACCAACTATACTTTAAAATTAAAATTAGCCCTTAGAAAAGGGATGCCAAAAGAGGTGCTCTCTATACTTAACAAATCCATTGATGCGATTAGCAAAAAAGAGATGAATGATATCATCTACAAATGGACGAATATTACTGTTAAGACTAAGACTAACTGGACACTTATATTTGAGATTGCTAGTGTGATATTTTTGGTTGTTCTTTTTGTGATTTGGAATAATAGAAAACTTTCTATGTTAGTACAAGAGAAGACTGAAGATTTAGCACTACAAAACAAACAACTCGAAGATTTAAGCAGGGATCTTGAGCTCAAAGTTAATGAAAGAACAAAAGAACTGATGGAGCAAAAGGAGTTTGTAACCACTCTGCTCGATTCACAAGAGCAAATCATTATTACTACTGATGGAAAGCAGATAACACAGGCAAATCAAGCGTTTTTAGATCTTTTTGAAGTCTCGAGTATAGAAGATTTTATGGAGCGCTTTAATGCTACATGTATATGCGATACTTTTGACATTGATACATCCTTAAGGTATCTACAGAAACGGATGAATGGTGTAAGTTGGATTGATTATGTGATAAATCACAGCGATGAGGTTATGAAAGCAAGTATTACTCACAATGGGCGAAATTACCTGTTTTCAGTTACAGGAGCAAATCTTTCTGGTAAAATTGGGCTAAAAACTGCAACTTTTACAGATATTACTGCTATTGAACAAGCGCGTCATAAGATAGAAGAATTGCACAAACATACTAAAGATTCCATAGAGTATGCATCACTTATTCAAGGGGCATTGATACCTGAAAATACGCTTTTTCAAAAATATTTTGTAGATTATTTTACAATATGGCAACCAAAAGATATAGTAGGTGGTGATATCTACCTATTTGAACCACTTAGGGATAAGAGTGAGTACTTGCTGATGGTAATAGACTGTACAGGTCATGGTGTTCCTGGTGCATTTGTAACAATGCTTGTAAAAGCTATTGAGAGACAAGTTGTTGCAAAAATAGAAAATGATCCAAGCATTGATGTGAGTCCTGCTTGGATACTCGGCTATTTTAATAGAAAAATGAAACAATTACTAAAACAGGAGAGAAGAGATAGTCTATCTAATGCAGGATTTGACGGGGGCATAATTTACTATAATAACAAAGCTAAAATCTTAAAATTTGCAGGAGCACAGACACCACTTTTTTATATAAAAGACGAGGAGCTAAAAATAATCAAAGGAAATCGACACTCAATAGGATATAAAACATCAGACGCTAGTTTTGAATTTAATGAAGAGGTGATTAGTGTAGAAGATGGAATGCAATTTTATCTTACAACTGATGGCTATTTGGATCAAAATGGTGGTAAGAAAGGTTTTCCGTTTGGTAAAAGGAGATTTAAGGAGATTATATCTGCAAATCAAAATTTATCATTTTTAAGACAAAAAGAGTTGTTTATGGAGGAGCTAGGAAAATATCAACGAGCTTATGAGAGAAACGACGATATAACAATTATTGGGTTTAAAAGTTAAGATGGGAGATTTAGATATGAAAAGCAGTACTATAATGTCAGAAGGTGATAGTGTTTTAATCCATGAGATAGAAGAGTTGCAATCTTCATTTGATAAGACAACAAAAAAGCTTATCAAAGATATAAAGCGTCAAAATAAGATTATGACTCGTTCTGATAAGAGACAAAAAAGAGAGTATGATGAACTACAAAATAGACTAAAAGAGGTGCAAAAACTTCAACTTGCACAAAAAGAGCTACTTGATTCTTTTATAAAACTCATTGCTGGTGCGATTGATGCAAAATCACATTATACTGGTGGGCATTGTGAACGCGTACCGCAACTCTCTATGATGTTAGCTAAAGCAGCACATGATGCACATGATGGTATCTTTGAGTCATTTTGTATTGCAAATGAGGATGAGCAAAGAGAGCTTGAGATTGCTTCATGGTTACATGATTGCGGAAAGGTTGTTACTCCTGAGTATGTGGTTGATAAAGCTACAAAGCTAGAGACGATTTATAACCGTATCCATGAAATACGCACCCGTTTTGAGGTGATTCATCGTGATTTGACTATTGAGGCACTTCAAAAAAAACTTGCTGGTGACGACGAGAGTGAAGTAGATGCATGGCTTGCAAAAGAGCATCAAGAACTAGTCGAAGAGTTTAAAATAGTAGCAAGAGCCAATATCGGTGCGGAGTTTATGAAGGATGAAGATAAAGCTAAAATTCATCAAATAGCTACTCGCACATGGGTTAGAAACTTTGATGATACGCTTGGTTTGGCACATGAAGAGAAAAAGAGAGTGTTGGCAGAGAAAACAACTACTCCACAAGTAGAAAAACTTTTAAGTGACAAGCAAAGAGATATTATTCCAAGAGAGCACTTTGACTATGAAGAGTATGAGCGTATGGGGTTTAAAACAAAAGTACCTAAATTTCTCTATAATAGAGGGGAGCTTTATAATATTTGCATTAATGCAGGAACACTTAGTTACGAGGAACGCTTTAAAATACAAGAGCATATTCACATGACTATTAGAATGCTCGAGAGGTTACCATTTCCTGAATATTTAAAAAATGTTCCACTTTTTGCAGGAGCACACCATGAAACACTTATTGGCACAGGTTATCCGCGTGAACTGACAAAAGATGATATGCCAATTCCATCAAGGATTATGGCAGTGGCGGATGTATTTGAAGCTCTTACAGCAAGCGATAGACCCTATAAAGAACCAAAAACACTTTCTCAGTCTATCAAAATACTGAGTTTTATGGTTGAAGACCAGCATCTTGATGGTGATATTTTTAGACTCTTTTTGAAAAGTGGTGTCTATCTAGAGTATGCCAAAGCTTATCTTAAGCCAGAACAGATAGATGAGGTGGATATCGAACAGTATTTATAAGCATTAGCAAGGCTGTGAAAGAAATGATTGTATGGTTATATAATTAAGATTTAATTAAGTAAAATATATTATGATAGCGTATCGAAATATATATAAATATAAAAAGGAAGTATAAAATGGAGAATTTGATTATTGAGGAGACTAAGTACACTCCAAGGATTGTGTTGGATGCCAATGAAGGCATTATAGAGTTAAAGGGTAAATCTTACCCAGAAAATACATTTGAATTTTATAAGCCTATGATGGAGTGGCTTGAAGAGTATTTTGATGGTAATGCACCAGAGAAAATTGTTGTCAATATAGAGATTATATATTTTAATTCGAGTAGTTCAAAACTATTTTTTGATTTTTTTGATTTATTGGATGAAGCAAAAGATGAACATCAGATAGAAATTAATTGGATATATGATGAAGAGAATGATAGTGCAGAGGAAGCAGGTGAAGATTTTATCGAAGATTTTGAAGACTTAACTATTAACCTCGTTTCTAAATAGTGGTAAGTATATCAAGAAATAAGAGGAGAGTTGTGGTGAATATAGAAAAGCTTGAGTCTATTCTCGAAGAAGATGGTATTGTGTTTTTAACATATGGTGGTTTTTTGACGCAGGAGCTTATTGCAGGAATGACTGATGCTCTTGAAAAAGAGAGTCAAAATGCTGAATTGAGTATGAAATTGGCCAATAATATATTTATTATTTTTATTGAACTTTCACAGAATATGATGAACTATTCAAAGACAAAACAAGAGCATGAAGATAAGTTTGATCCAAAAGGCTTAATCATGGTGGGTAAAAATAGTGAAGGGCACTATTATGTCATGAGTAGAAATATAGTAGATAGTGAAGATAAAAATAAAATTGAACCAAAATTGCAAAAAATTAAAGAGAGTGATATTGCTGAAATAAAACGACTTTATAAAGAGGCGCGAAGAAGCGGAAAGGATACACATCATAAGGGTGGAGGGATAGGTTTTTATGAGATAGCAAAAAAGTCAAGCATGATAGAGTATAGCTTTACGCCGATTAATGAAAAAAAATTTTACTTTATGTTTAGAGCTGTTTTATGATTTATAATCATGTTAAGAGATATTTAAAAGAGAAATTGTCAAAACCAAATATCCAACAAAGCTGGGGCACATTGGATAATGTACAATTTTTTAACTATTTGTATCAAAGATATAGTGACAAGGATATTGAAAAAGAGATATCTGAGGTCAAGGAAGCATTTAGAGATTTTTTTGAGCCTGTTGGCACTATAGTTTTTCGTTACAGTATCGAAGATGGTATAAGATTTAAAATATTTCCATATCAAGTAGATCCAAAAAATTCAAAACACCTTAATACTATTGTGTCAATCATAAATAAAAATAAAAAAGCAATTATTTACCCATATCAAGGAAAAACTGATCAGATAGCAATTACTGGTACCATTAGACGAAAAGTAAACCTTGAGATTAACTCTGTAAAAGAGTCTGTTAATAAAAAAGAATTAATAAAATATGCTATCCGCAAAGCACTAGATCTTGGGGATAGAGATGTCATTGTTCAGCTTAAACGCAAATATTTAGTAAAAATCTTTTCATCAAATAAGATTATAAAACACTTAGACGAAGATATGCAAAAGCAAAAAGGCATAGCTAATCGATTTAATGGATACTCTGAAGAGGAGATGGAAGAGAATTATGATAGCATTTTTAATACCATGGATGAGGATGAATTTTTTAAACCGATTATGAAATATATTTTTAAAAATCAACTTGATTTTTCTCAGATAAGTAATGCATATTATGAAGAGAATGCACTTAAAATTTTGCAAAAAAGCATAGCAGAAGAGTTGATAAATTATCTATCTTTTGAAGAGGATTTTATTTTTGGGCTTGCAGGATATATCTTAAGAAAGCATTTTTATAAGATTCATGAGTATATAGCGATAGAACTGCTCGAACAAGTTTATAAAAAAAATCAAAATGCAAAAAAGTTTCTGCTTTACTATTCAGGAAAGTCTATTGTCAAAAACAATAAACGATATCAGATACCATCATTAGAGACAAAAGATGGGAAGCAGTGGAGTAATTCTGCCGTTTTAGGTCTTAGTGCTTTATGGATAAGCACAAGAATAAAAATTAAAAATCATCAAAAAAAATTGATAGAGTTGGAAGAAAAGATTACGCTTGCGAAAGAAAACTATAATTCTGTTATATTGCAAATTGAAAAGTTGACGAATGATATGCAAGCAAAAAATGATATAATAAACCAATTAAAACAAGATATGAAAGACAAAGATAGGCAACTATTATCATTAGCTGAACAAGGCAAGAGATATAATGATGAAGAGTGGCAGTTGAAAGTGAAAAAAGTGGATGATGAAAAGCAGATAAAAATACTTCAAAATGAAATTAGGGATATTAGAGATGAGCTTCAACTTCATAAAAAAAGCATTGTAGGATTAGAACAATTTAAAAAGCACTATAAAAAAATCCAACATGATATTGATGCTGTCTATGCCAATATGGAGCTAAACATCGGAAAAGTTAATTTGATACTAGAATCTCTTACTTGCGCTTTAATGTCAAGAAGCAAACTAATAGAATAATTTTACGATCCCTACTTATGTATTTCATCAATTGCTTAAACTTACCTTTGTTTTAACTTTTCCAAAATTTTTTTTCCCAATAATCTTAAAATATGGATTTCTTGATACAACAGGTGTCATTTTTATTTTGATTGTACCAGCAGAGGTAGATAGTGCAAGGTTTTGTACATATTTATTTTTACCCATTTGATTTTTAATTACTAATTTTATTTTATTATTTGTGACTCTAAATTTTACTCTTTTTGAACCTTCTCTTCCATGCCTCAATATTGAAGGAGAGCCAAGATAAACACTATTTTTAGATATAAACTCAGATGTTCCATCCTTTCTAGTTAAAACAGCAGAAATTTTTGCATTTGAAGTGTTAGATTTTAATCCTCGTAGATGAGCATTAATTCGCATAATTTCATCTCCATTGGTTTGCAATTCAAATGCAATTTTATTATCAACTTTTACTATCAGTAAATCACCTTTTTTTAGTCCATTATCAATAATAATTCCAACTGGAATTCTATTTGCATTTTGTGCTATATCTGGAATTTTCAATCTAATATGATTACTACTTGCATTTAAAACTATATAAAAAGAGACTAAAACTAAAATACCTATAAAAAATTTCTTCATACAAAACTCCCAAAAGTAAATAAGCCAAATTCTACCAAATATAACTAAATCTCGCCTGAATATTGCATATAAAAAACAACTTTTTGCATCCATGCACAAAAAGTAATTGTTTATTGTCGTTATCAAATTTATTGTATAATATCTCCTTTACTTAAAGGGGTTAATCAAATGAAATTTCTATACTCAAGCAGTTCTCGCTTCAATCTTGCAAACCTGATAACTTTTTCAAATATAGCTGCTGGTCTTATAGCCACATATCTTATATCTCAAAATATATTTTTATGGGCAGCATTTTTTGCATGGATGGGTGGTGCATTTGACATCATGGATGGAAAAGTGGCAAGAAAATATAACTTATCAAGTGAATTTGGCATACAATTAGATAGTTTTGCGGACTTTCTAAGCTTTGTTTTAGTGCCCGTATTTTTCATTTTTCAAGCTATTTATCTAACAAACTTAAGTGGTTTTTGGCTTTTTATAGCTGGTGTTGTCAGCATTTGCTATGTGATTTCAGGACTTAGACGCTTGATTGAGTTCAATATCAATGCAGACGCAGGAGAGGTAGAGAAATTTTTCACAGGAGTTCCCACTCCTCTTGGTGCCATTCTTCTATGGATTTTTTATCTAGGCAATCTAGCAGGTCTCTTTTCTACAACATCAATCATAATTTTGATGATTATAACAGCTTGGAGTCTAAACTCTAAAATCAAAATTCCACACCCATAACACAATACCATCTCTAAAATTTAGAGACAATATGCTATCATGTGTCAGATACAAGGTGGGATACCATGAAAAAAATTCGTGATTTTTTTGTCTATTTAATATTTGGCGATAAAAATATTAAATTTTTTGGACATATTAAAAAGGTATTTAAAGAGGATATATTTTTCTTAAGCATACATGTAGATTTTGTATCTATTTTATACTTTTTAGGTAGATGGCTTCCTTTTGCTATCGCCGTTGGTATAACAACTGGGATCGTAGCATCACTGATGGATATAGCTGTTGTTTTTATCAATGGTTATCTATCTAAAAACATAATCTATCTTTTTATATTTCCTGTTGTAGTAT
>JALUXQ010000181.1 GCA_027013265.1 Campylobacteraceae bacterium
AGATTATATCAAAGCCGCCATCTGCAGACCTTTGGGAGGGGCAAAGTGATGAAGATGATCTTGGATTTTCTTATACTTTGATAGACAAAGCACTAGAGGATTTTGTTGACAAAAGGATGAATATAGACGAGATGCTAAAAGCTGGGCATGAAGAGAAGTTGATAAAACTGATAAAAGAGAAGATATATAAAAATCAATTTAAAAGAAAACTGCCTATCATAGCAAAGATAAACGACAGAACTATCGGGCATGATTTTTTATACCCAAGAGATATAAAACTGTGATTGAAATTATTGCAAACTCCAATATGAAACTATAAACAGGGAAACGCATGAAAGAGATACCATTTTACAAACCGTACATAGACAAAAAAGAGAAGAGTTATATAAACGAGGTTTTAGAGTTAGACTCTCCAAACAAAGTCGAAAGACTAGAGAATGATTTCTCAAAATATATAAATAGCAAATACTCCATCTCTACAAACAATGGAACATCTGCTATGCATCTCGCTATGTGTGCGCTTGATCTCAAAAGAGGTGACAAAATACTATGTTCCGTCAACTCTTTTCCATCTGTTGCTGAAGTCATAAGACACTTTGATGCAGAGCCTATTTTTATGGATATTGACGAAGATGACTTCAATGTAAACCTAGATGAACTTGAAATTTTACTAGAAAAAAATAGAAGTAAAAAGTTAAAAGGTGCATATATCAACCATGTAGCAGGGCAACCAACTGATTTAGATAGACTATATAAAATCGCCAAACTATATGATATAAAGATAGTTGAAGATGCTTCAGAGGCTATGGGTGCTACATACAATGGAGCTAGAATTGGTGGATTAAAAGCTGATATCACCACTTTTAGATTTTCACCTCAAATGAAACATGCAGTTGCGAGTGGCGGAATCATGTCAACAAATAGTGATGCGTTAAAAGACAGAGCCAAGCTTTTAAGAAATCATGCCATAGTAAATGAGGGGTGGGACAGGTACGGCAACTTAGGTTATGTATATGATGTTGTTGATATAGGTCTAAAATACGATATGAACGAACTAAATGCGGCATATGCACTAGGTCAATTAGAAAAAAATAGAGAATTCATAAAGAGACGCCAACAGATAGCAAAGATATATGATGATGAACTAAAAGATTGTCCACATGTCAGCACTCCTGTTGAAAAACGAGAGCATATCTTCAGTCAATATATAATAAAGATAGATAAAAACAGAGATGGTTTTGCAAGGGAGTTAAAAGAAAATGGCATAAATACAGCCTTACACTATATACCAATTCATCTACTTACCTACTATAAACACAAGTACAATATCCGTGTAAATGACTTTCCACATGCACTAAATAATTACCAAAAAATCCTCTCGCTTCCTATATATCCAAGCCTAAGTGATAGAGATGTGTACTATATCTGCGAACAGATAAAAAAGATCGCCAAAACTCGTGTTTGATAAAACAAAAGTGATAAATTGGATAGAAGAGTATCTTTTCTATCCAAAAACTTTCATACAATTTCTTCTCTCATTTCTACTACTTCCCCTATCTTTCATTTACTGCTTGATAGTTATATCTAAAAGAGTATTTTCACAAAAACAAAAATTTAGTATCCCAATTATAAGCATAGGAAATCTCACAGTAGGCGGAAGTGGGAAAACTCCATTGACCACAGAGTTAGCAAGAGAGTATGAAAACTGTGCTATCATCTTAAGGGGCTACAAACGAACTAGCACAGGGCTCATAGTCGTATCACATGATAAAAAAATCCTTTGTGGTGTGGATACAAGTGGTGATGAGGCCATGATGTATGCTCTATCTCTACCAAATGCTACTGTCATAGTAAGCGAAGATAGAATAGAGGGGATAAAAAAAGCAGAATCACTCAATTGTAAAATAGTTTTTTTAGATGACGGATTTAGCAAATCTTTTATCCAAAAGTTTGATATTTTAATAAAGCCAAAAGATGAGCCAACTCTACCTTTTTGTCTGCCAAGCGGTGCATACAGAGAGCCAAAATACCTCTATAAAAGTGCGGATTTTGTAGCAATCGAAGATATAGATTTTACAAGAAAAATTACTATAAAAAATCAAACAAAAGAGATGATTTTAGTCACAGGTATTTCAAAACCGAAAAGACTAGATAGATACTTACCAAAAAATTTGATAAAAAAAATATACTTTGAAGACCACCATTTATATACAAAAAAAGAGTTGGAAAATTTGATGAAAAGATACAAAGCAACATCAATAATAACAACAGAAAAAGATGCAGTAAAGATGAGAGATTTTGGATTAAATCTCTCCATCATGGAGCTTAAAATAGAAATCAAAAAAGAGTTAAAAGATAAAATAAACACTTTTTTAGCCAATTTTAGATAAAATCCCATACTTTTATAAAAAATAAAAAGAAGTGATATGAAAAAGAAAATTCAACAAGCTAGAACTCTGATGGACGCCCTTCCGTATATAAGGCGTTTCAATAAAAAAACTGTTATCATAAAATATGGAGGTTCAGCACAAGCCGACTCCAAACTAAAAGAGAAGTTTATCGAAGATATCGTGCTTTTATACCTAGTTGGGATAAAGCCTGTCATCATTCATGGTGGTGGTAAAAAAATCAGCAATCTTCTAGAAAAGCTAGAGGTTGATAGTGAGTTTGTTGATGGACTAAGAGTTACTAGCAAAGAAGTTATGGAAGTTGTTGAGATGGTGCTTGGCGGTAATATCAACAAAGAGATTACAAATCTACTGAACCATCATGGAGCCAAAGCCATTGGTATGACTGGAAAAGATGCAAACTTTATAGAGGCTGTTGCTCTAAATGATGGCAAATACGGACTAGTTGGAGATATTGTAAATATAGACCATAAAGTTGTAGAGGATTTAATAGCACAAGATTTTATACCAGTTATCGCTCCGATAGCAAGTGGTGGAGTAGATCATCCAGGATTTAATATCAATGCGGACTTAGCAGCTAGTAAAATCGCAGTTGCGCTAAATGCAGAAAAGATTATCTTTTTAACAGATACTGCTGGCATATTGGATGATAAAAAAAAATTAATCTCGATTTTAGAGAAAGAGGAGATAAAAACACTAAAAAATAGTGGAGTTATCAGTGGAGGCATGATACCAAAGACAGATGCTTGCATCGATGCACTTGATGGTGGTGTAGGAAGTGCTCACATCATAGATGGTAGAATTGAACACTCAATTTTATTAGAAATATTTACAAAAGATGGAATAGGAACAAAGATAAAATGAATTTTATAGAGACAAGAGGAAATGATGGCAAAAGACCAAAAGAGGTGCAATTTTCATATGTGATACTAAATCCAAGTGCAAGCTTTGGTGGACTCTATGTACCAAAATACCTACCTATGCTTGAAGAGGATTTTTTTAAAGATGCAAAAAAACTTAACTATAAAGAGTTGACAAAAAAGATACTATCAAAATTTGAGATTGATATAGATGAAGAGGTTATAGATAGAGCTGTTTGCCTGTATGACAAATTTGAGAACAAAGATACTCCAGTACCTTTAAACAAGGTTGAAGATGAACTTTTCATAAATGAGCTCTACCACGGACCAACAAAAGCCTTTAAAGATATGGCACTTCAGCCTTTTGGCTACATTCTCTCAGATTTAGCAAAAAAACAGAAACAAAACTATCTGATACTTGCTGCTACAAGTGGTGATACGGGTCCAGCCACACTAGATACATTTTCAGACAAAGAGAATATAAAAGTAGCTTGCATGTATCCAGATGGCGGAACAAGCGATGTGCAAAGACTCCAAATGGTGACAACTGAGGGTAAAAATCTTAAAGTTTTAGGCATTGTTGGAAATTTTGATGATGCCCAAAATGCCCTAAAAACTCTTCTTGCTTCGCCATCATTTAAAGATGAGCTAGAGAAACAAAATATCAAACTAAGCGCTGCAAATTCTGTCAATTTTGGCAGAATAATATTTCAGATAATCTACCATATTTATGGCTATATATCTCTTTTAAAAGAGCGAAATACAGATGAGTTTTACAGTATCGTGCCAAGTGGAAATTTTGGAAATGCTCTTGGAGCGTATTACGCAAAGAAGATGGGGCTTCCGATTAAAAAGATACTCATAGCCTCAAATATAAACAATATCTTAAGTGATTTGATAAACAAAGGCATCTATGATTTAAGAGGCAGAAGACTTCTCAAAACGACTTCTCCTGCTATGGATATACTCATATCATCAAATGTCGAGAGAGTCCTTTTTGATAAATTTGGAGCCAATAGATGCAAAGAGTTGATGGATGATTTGCGAGAAAAAAAGTTTTATAGATTGACAAAAGATGAGCTGGAGAAACTAAGAGAAGATTTTGATGCGATATATTGTGATGATGAATTTGCAAAGGATACAATCAAAAAATATGCCGAAAAAGGCTATATCTTAGATCCTCATACCGCCACAACTCTTAAAGCTTATGAAAACCTACGAGCCCAAAATCTTCCTGCTATCGCCTGCTCTACTGCACAGTGGACAAAGTTCGCTCCAACTATGCTTAATGCCATCAAAAATGACACCTTAACATATAGTGATGAAGTGGCTCTAAAAGAGTTTAGTGAAGCTCTACATGTAGAGATACCAAAAAGTATAAAAGAGCTATTTAACAAAAAAATTATGCATGATAAAGTTGTGAAACAGCGAGACATAGAAGAAGAAATTTTAAATTTTATAAAAGAATAATCGAGTGATATTGATACCAGCTAGAATAGCATCAAACAGATTTCCAAACAAAGTATTGGCAAATATCAATGGATATCCTATGGTAATAGCAACAGCCAGAGCAGTCTGTAGTCTAGACGATGTAGCGATAGCTACTGATTCACAAGAGATTGTAAATCTAGCACATGATTATGGTTTTAAGGCTGTTATGACTAGCGATAAACACAAAAGCGGAACAGATAGGATACACGAGGCTGTCGAAAAACTAGCTTTAAATGATGACGAGATAATAATAAATGTCCAAGCTGATGAGCCTTTTATAGAGAATAATGTTGTAGAAAAATTGATAAATAGAGTACAACAAGGCATAGAAGATAACGAAGATTTAATGATGACTAGTTGCTATAAAGAGATAAATGCAGACGAAGCGATTGATCCAAACCTTGTCAAAGTCATCACCGATGTATATGGCTATGCGATATATTTTTCAAGAAGCAAGATACCTTATGACAGAGAGGAGTTTGACGGATATTTTGGGCACTTGGGACTATATGGGTTTACCAAAAAATCTTTGCATGATTTTTGTTCACTCCCCTCTTCCCCACTAGAAAACATAGAAAAACTAGAGCAACTAAGAGCCATCTATCATGGTAAAAAAGTGGCCATGATAAAAGTACAAAGCCAAAGTTTTGGCATAGACACAAAAGAGGATCTACAAAGAGCATTGGTTTTTTTTAAGTCGTAAGCCTTACATCTCTTCTTCATAAAGGTAGCCATTGTTACTCAGCATCTCTTTTATATGTTGTTGATGATCGTCTCCTTTTGTCTCTAATACCATAGTTATCTTAGCATCACCATAAGCTAGCTTTGTCGAGGTTCTATCGTAGTCAATTTGTATGATATTTGCATTTGCATCTCTTAGGATATCTGTAAGATACATCAGAGCTCCTGGTTTATCCACAAGAGTGATGAGTAGCTTCATCTTTCTATGGGACTTCATGAGCCCTTTTTCGATGATGACAGAGAGCATCTGCACATCTATATTTCCACCACTTAAAACAATGCCTATGTTTTCATCTTTTTTGAAATCAAATTTTTTGTGTATCACAGCGGCAACCCCAGTGGCTCCCGCTCCCTCTACGACTATCTTTTGTCTCTCTAATAAAAACAAAACTGCAGTTGCGATCTCCTCATCATCAACTTGGATTATATCATCAACACAGCCTAATATATGATTCAGATTTTGCTCACTTACATCTCTAACGGCGATACCATCTGCTATGGTTCTGACATTTTTCGTATTGGATACTTCCCCTGCCTTAAATGAGTTATACATGGCTGGTGCACCCTTTGATGTTACACCTATGACTCGGATATTTGGGTCAATCTGTTTAATAGCAGATGAGATTCCTGTGATGAGCCCTCCTCCTCCGATTGGTACTAAAATTGTATTTAAATCCTTTACAACATCAATCATTTCCAAAGCTACTGTACCTTGCCCTGCGATGACTTTTTCGTCTTCAAATGGATGTATGAAAGTTATATCATTCTCTTTTGCATATTTGAGTGCATAAGCATAAGCCTCATCATAATTATCACCATGGAGTATAACCTCAGCTCCTAGCGCCTTGGTACCAGTAACTTTCAAAAGAGGAGTTGCTTCTGGCATGACAATCACTGCTTTTATACCAAAATGTCTGGCACTATATCCCACGCCTTGAGCATGGTTTCCAGCACTTGCGGCTATGACTCCATTTTGTTTCTCTTTGCCACTGAGACTTGCTATTTTATTAAAAGCGCCTCTTATCTTGTAAGCTCCAGTTAGTTGCAAATTCTCTTTTTTCAAAAATATATTTGCCCCAACTCTTTCACTTAAGAGTGGTGCTTTTATAAATGGTGTTTGGTTTACGACATTTGCTATCAATCTTTTTGCTTGGATTATCTCTCTTAATTCTATCACTTCATTAACCTTTGGTGTTCTATTTTTGAGCATCTATTTTGCACTACTTTTAGCCCCGCTTTTTTTGCTTTTTCACATGCCTCATTATTTACTATGCCAAGTTGCAGCCAAAATACTTTTATATCATCTCTTTTAAGCACCTCTTCAAGCAAACTATTAGCAATGGCTGGTTTTCTAAACATATCTACCATATCAACTTTTTCTTTTACTTCACTAAGGCTTCGATACACTTTTTCGCCAAGTATAAAATCCTCTTTGGGATAGATAGGAATTATCTTATACCCTACACTTTGAAGATACTTTCCGACCATATTGCTCTCTTTTGACTCATTTGGAGAGAGACCGATGATGGCTATAGTTTTGACCTCTTCAAGAATCTTTTTAATCTCTTTAGCATCATTTGTATTTATCATAGGCATTGGACATTCCATCAATTATCCTTTTTTCTCAGAATTATACCACTTTCTATATGATTTGTATGAGGAAATTGGTCAAAAATAGCAAAATCAACTACATCAAACTCTTTTATCAAAAACTCCAAGTCTCTTTTTAGGGTCAAAGGGTTACAAGATATATATATGATATTTTCAAATGCTGCGATAAATTCCAAGCTTTTTTTATCCATGCCAGCTCTTGGAGGATCTACAAAAACATGTGAAAAATTATAACTATCTAACTCTACATCTTTAAGCCTATTAAACTCCCGCTCTTTTTTTAGGGCACTTGTCAACTCTTCTACACTCATTCTTAGAAATTTAATATTAGTTATATTGTTTAGACTACAACTATATATGGCTGATTTTATAGAAGTTTTAGATATTTCTGTCGCCAAAACTCTTGTAAATTTTGAGCTAAGAGGAAGTGTAAAATTTCCATGACCACAATACAACTCAAGCAAATCGAACGAGTTTTGGACATGTGAGCAAACCCATTCTATCATCTTCTCATTTACAGATCTATTTGGCTGCGAAAATCCACCCTCTATAATCTTATATCTATACTTTGCATCCCCGACTTGAAGTGTCTCTATTATAAAATCTTGAGTCAATACCTCTTTGATTTTCCTAGCTCTTCCTATAACGAATAAGTCAAACTTATCCTCTAGCCTCTTAGCCTCATTTTTCCACTTCATGCCTATCTTTTTATGGTATATGAGTGTCACTAGCACAGAATCCACAGATGAAAGAAACTCTATGGCATAGAGCCCATCTTTTAGCTCATCGCTTGATTCAAGCTCATTTATCAGTTTTGGCATCAAAGAGTATATTTGAGCGTCAACCTTTGGGCACTCATCAATTTTCAAAATACTCTTGTTGTCGAGTCTATGCATACCGTAGTATATCTTCTGTCCCTCATGCCAGATTCTAAACTCCGCTCTACCTCTATAATGCACATCTTTTGAAACGAAAAAATCAAACTTTTCCAAACTAAAAAGCTCTTTTATATACTCTTTTTTGTCCTCTATTTGTTTGGAGTATGGGATTTCATATAGACTGCAACTCCCACAACTACCAAAGTATCTACACTCCATACGCAAAAACCATGGCTGTGACAAATCCTATGAGTCCTCCAAAGAATCCTCCCCAGATAACAAGCCAGCCTAAGTGCTCTTTTATAAAGTCTTGGACTATCTCTTTGACGATTTTAGGGGTCAATTCATCTAGTCTTTTGTCTATCATATTTTCGATCGTTCCTAGCATATCTTCGCTCACTCCAGAGTCCAAGATATAGTCCTCAAGTTGTGATGAAAACTCCACACTTTGAGAGATTTTTAAAACAGAGGCTTTTAACTTTTCGGTAAATGGCTCTTTTAGAGACTCTAGCGCGCTCTCGCCACCA
>JALUXQ010000182.1 GCA_027013265.1 Campylobacteraceae bacterium
CTCCTCATAATTCCTAGGTTTCCACTCTTTGTCTCTTTTTTTATCAACATAAACACGCGAGATGTCTGGTATCTTTGTTTGACCATTGTAACCAAGATTTAGAGCATCAAGATATATAAAAGGCTTGAAACTACTACCTGGTTGTCTTCTGCTTTGTGTAGCACGGTTAAAGTGACTCTTTTCATAATTTATCCCACCAACCATCGCCAGAACATCACCGCTTTTATTATCAAGGACAACCATGGCACCATTTAGCAAAGAGGTATTTGCATCTTTATATCTACTTAGTATGCCCTTGTAGCCGACCATCAAAGACTCTCTTGCTAGTTGTTGCAGTTTTAAATCAACCCCAAGATAGATCTTGTATCCACCAGTTTTTATATCAGTAAATCTTTTACTTAATCGCTTGATAACCTCATCAACAACATATGGGGCTTTGTTCATGGTTAGTGTCTGATCAAATACTATTGGGTGTTCATCTATGGATTTTTGGTATTGGGCTTTACTGATCCAGCCCAGTGAAAAAAGTCTATAAATAACTCTGTTTGCACGGCTAATTGATAAATCCATATGTTTGGTCGGATCATAAGAGCTAGGAGCTTTTGGAAGCCCCACTAGCATAGCTATCTCTTTTAAACTAAGTTCATTTAAGTCTTTATTAAAGTAGCCAAAAGACGCAGTCCTCACACCATAATATCCATGCCCGAAATAGACACTATTTAAGTATCTCTCTAAGATTTGCTCTTTTGTAAGCACACTCTCTATCTTATATGCCAAAATCGCTTCATTTAGCTTTCTAGTTAATGTTTTTCTTCTTGTAAGGATTGTATTTTTTATAAGCTGCTGAGTTAATGTACTCGCACCCTCTACTAGCCTCATGGCTTTCACATCTTTTATAAATGCTCTAAAAATTGCCTCAAAATTTATACCACCGTGTTCAAAAAATGAAGTATCTTCAATAGCAACCAATGACTCAACAAGACGAGGCGGAATGTCATCATATTTGACATAAAGTCTATTTTCTTTATTAAATACATTTGCCATCAACTCCCCATTTCTATCAAAAATCTGAGTTGTCAATCTTGGCTTGTAATCTATAATTTTATAGGCTTCAAAACGGACATTGGAGTACATGTACAGCAATCCCACAAAAACAAAAATGATGCCAGCTAGGATTATCGATATTATATATTTCATCTATAAATCTCCTTTCCAAGAAGCAAAGCTCTTTGGAAATTCCTCTCACTCAAGCTTTGCCTTTGGAGAGAGAAACTTTCATACTTTTTACTCTTATTTCTGTTTTTGAAATATGAAAGCTTCATCTTCTAAACTCTCTGTTTTCAAAACCAGAATTTATGAGTTTTTTTGTGTAAATATCTTGAGGACTGCTTAAAACTTCGTCCATATCACCCTCCTCTAGGATTTTGCCCTCTTTTATAATTCCAATTTTTTGGCATAAATTTTTCACAGTTGCTATGTCATGAGTCACAAAAAGCATATCAAAATTATCTCTTTTTTGCAGCTTTGCTATCAACTTCAATATAGACTCTTTGCTCAATTTATCAAGTGCAGTTGTAGGCTCATCCAGTAGTAAAAGCTTCGGTTTTATCGATAGGGACATAGCTATTATCACCCTTTGCAGTTGACCTCCACTTAACTCAGATGGAAATCTCTCTAGCACTTTTTCTTCAAGACCTACCAAGGAGATATACTCCTGCGCCAACGAACTGTTTATAAAAAACTGTTTATTTATCTTAGTAAGTGGAGAGAGTGCTGTAAAAGGGTTTTGTGGAATCATCGAGAGGGTTACGCCTCTTTTGAGTTCATAAGGAGCCTTAAACTCCAAACTACTTTTAAGCTCCATCGGCAACATCCCAAGCAGAGCCTTTAGAGTTAAACTTTTTCCGCTTCCACTCTGCCCTATCAAGGCATAAGATTTATCAAAATCAAATGAAATATCAAGTAGTTTTTTATCTTGTGTCTCTATAACCAACTTTTTACAAGCAAAGCTCACGGCTCTCTCCTTGATAAAAAATTACACAAACTCTCAAAAGATTTACTGTTGATGTTTATCCTTGGGATTATCCTTAGTATTGGCTTTTTCACTGTTGGTGCTCTTATGGCTGCTACGCTAAAGCCAAGATTATCTAGCTCTTTTTGTCTCTTTAGTGCATTCTTGGAAGAGTTAACCTCAAAAGGAAAAATCAACCCACTCATATCATAATCAAAATGCCTCTTAACTATCTCTCTTCTGCGCCTTATCTCTTTTTTAAATAGTTCAATATTCTCTTCTATATATAAAAACCCGACCCTAGCCAACTCGATATCTAACAGAGATGGAGCAGTTGCATATATCAAAGACTTGGCTCTGTTTAACAAAAATTCTGCGATGTGCGAACTACAAAGTATATAAGATCCATAACTACCTATCGCTTTACCTAATGTTCCCATTTTTATATGATTTTTGTTTGGCTCTATACCATATAAATCAAAGACTCCAAGCAGACTATCTCCGACAACTCCTACGCTATGAGCCTCATCTACTATCAATATAGTTTCAAACTTATCGCATATCTCAAAAACTTTTTTATCTACCAAATCTCCGCTCATGGAGTATATGCCCTCAACTGCGACTATGGCTCTTTTATAACTATTAGTTTGTAGTATATCTTTTAAATCATCCATATCATTGTGCCTGAAAAACTTCACTTCAGCAGATATCAACTTAGATGCCAAGATTCCACTAGCATGGTACTCCTCATCCAAAATCAATATATCTTTTTTTCTAGGAAGTGCTTCAATAATCGCTAAATTTGCCAAAAAACCACTTCCTGCAACTATCGCCTCTTCAAAGCCATTTTTTCTACACAGATACTCTTCAAAATTTTTATGGATTGGGTGGTAGCCATTGACTAATTGTGATGATTTAGGAGCATGAGAAGTGTAAGTTTCTACCTCATCGACAGTTTTCCTCAACAACTCTTTTTGTTCAGACAGCCCAAGATAGTCATTTGAAGCAAAATCTATCAATTTTGTATTTTCAAGTTTTCTAACTCTTAATCTATCTACTTTTTGAAGTGCTTTTAACTCACTAGAGTATGGCATCGTTTAACTCTAAAATCGGTATCAATTTCTCTACACTAAGCCCCATAGCAGTACTTTGCAAGCCTATCACTTCTTGGATATACTGCTTACAAAAACCCTCAACCATGCAAGCTCCTGCTTTGTCTTGCCATTCATGACTCTTAAGATATTGCTCTACTTTTTTTTCATCAAAAGGCAAAAAAAGATACTTTGTGACTGACAAATCTATAAATTCTAATTTTTTTGATTTATACATCATGCAAGTCAGTATCGACACACTATTTCCACTTTGCCTAAGAAGTATCTCTCTTGCATCATCTACATTTTTTGCTTTTCTGAGTATCTTACCGTCTGCACACACCACAGTATCAGCACACAAAACCGGAGTATCAAGAGTGTTGTTTTTCATATAACTATCAAGCTTGCCTTTTGTAGCATGATAGACAAAATCTTTTGGCACTAAGATATCTAGAGACTCTTCGTCAAACTCAGCTCCAACTTGCTTGAAAACGATGCCCTGCTCTTTTAATATCAAAGCTCTTGTTGGAGATTTTGATGCTAAAATAATTCCACTCATCAATACCCCTTGATAAGGATTCCAAAATAGACAGCTATCAAAGAGAGGACTAAATTTAGTGGTACAAAATACTTTATAATTAAGATTATATTTTCCTGAACTACCAAATAATCTTCTGCTTCAAAAGCATTTTTTGCATTTAAGTACTTCTTATAGATATATAAAAAGTTAAAAGCAATAAAAATCCAAAGAGACTCTTTTATATGTATCATAATAAATGCAGTTGGATCACCATATTCAAAACCCATGCCAATATTCATAAAGATAGAAGCTGAGATCAAAATAAGCATATCAGGTACCAAAAAATATATAAATCTTTTTAACACTCTTAAGCAATGTATGCATTTATATTTGACATTTCCAACCTTCACATTTATAGGTCGAATGATAAAAATCAGAACAAACATACTCCCAATCAACAATGATGCGCTTAATATATGAATAAAAATAATCAGCACTTTATAGCTTGTAAATATCTCCACTATAGCTTTGTCCAAATCTACCCCTGTAAAACTTTTTTAGCATACTCTAATGAGGCTTCTTTGGCAGCTTCTACCATCTGAGGTTTTTTGCCACCAGCTTGGGCAAAATCATCTCTACCTCCGCCTCCGCCTCCGACTATAGGAGCTATCTCTTTTATCCATGCTCCTGCTTTGAGTGGGGCATTTTTTACTCCACTTGCAATCAAAACTCTCTCACCTTTTACTTGAAACAAAATGATTGCAACTGAGTCTTTTTGATTTTTTATATCATCTATACTCTTTTTGATATCACCAGCTTTTATCTCATCTACGACAACTTCCACACCATTTATATCAACCGACTGGGTCGCTTGCTTAGTACTTGCACCCAATATCTCTATCTCATTTTTAAGGTTTTTTATCTCTTTTTTAAATCTATCTATTCCGATAAAGAGGTCTTTGTGTTTCACTTCGACTTCTGCTTTTTCGAGTGTTTGTCTTAAATTTTTTGAATACTCATAAGCACTTTTTCCACAAATCGCCTCTATCCGTCTGACTCCAGCGCTTACTCCACTCTCCTTTACTATAAAAAAGCTTCCTATGTTTGCACTGTTTTTTACATGAGTTCCGCCGCAAAGCTCTACACTTACATCACCAAAAGAGACAACTCTCACCTCATCCCCATACTTTTCACCAAAAAGAGCCATAGCACCACTTTTTTTAGCATCATCTACATTCATGATTTTTGTCTTAGCTTCAACTCCTTTAAAGATGATACCATTTACAAAATCTTCAACTCTGTCTATCTCATCTTTGTTCATCGCTTTTGGATGAGAGAAGTCAAATCTAAGCTTATCTTTTTCTACTGATGACCCAGCCTGAGCTACATGTGAGCCCAAAACTTTTTTCAACGCACTTTGCAAAAGGTGAGTAGCCGAGTGGTGTTTTTCTATCTCTTTCCTGCTTATATCAACTTTAACTCCTATAAAATCTCCAACCTTAAGAGGTTTTTTTAGCACAATCTGCGAAAGATTTAAATCAAAAAATTTCCTAGTATCTACTACTTTGCCATATCCATCTATCTCTCCACTATCGCCACACTGACCGCCACTTAAGGCATAAAATGGAGTTTGCTCAAGCATCATCCAGCCACTTTTTTCTAATCTATCCACCATTTTAAACTCATCATCTAAAAGAGCCAAAATCTTACTTTTAGCTTCTGTTTTTTCATATCCTATAAAATCATTTAAACCAAATTTTTCCAAAAGCGGCTTAAAGTCACCATGAGCTAGAGTATCTCCACTCCCTTTCCATGAAGCCTTCGCCCGTTTTTTCTGTTCGCTCATCAACTCATCAAACTTTTCTACATCAACACTTAAACCCTTCTCTCTTAGCATATCAGCTGTCAAATCAAGCGGAAATCCATAAGTATCATAAAGCTTAAATGCTACATCTCCACTAAAGATATCTTTTGTATTTTCTAGCTCTTTTTCAAACAAGTTTAAACCTAGTGCGATAGTCGATAAAAATCTATCTTCTTCAAGTTTTATCTGCTCGCTTATAACCTCTTTTTTCTCTATAAGGTATGGATACTGTTTTCCCATAAGAGTATTTAATGTGTCAAGTAATTTATACATAAATGGCTCTTTTATCCCTAAAAGATAACCATGCCTTACTGCTCGTCTTAGGATTCTTCTTAAAACATAACCTCTGCCCTCTTTGTCAAAATTGACACCTTGAGCCAAAAGAAATACAACCGAGCGAATATGATCAGCTATAACCCTGTAACTAGCTCCACTCTCATACTTATATGGCTTGCCACACAGTTTTGCAACATAGTTTATCAAAGGCATAAATATACTTGAATCATAGTTGCTCAAAACCCCTTCTTGGACTGCGATAACTCTCTCAAGTCCCATGCCCGTATCGATTGATGGCTTAGGAAGAGGAGTAAGTTTGCCACTTTTATCTCTCTCAAACTGCATAAATACCAAATTCCAAATCTCTAAAAATCTATCACCATCACCACCTAAATAATCTTCGCTAGAGTTAAAGTGTTCACTTCCTTGGTCATAAAATATCTCACTACAAGGTCCACAAGGTCCTGTATCTCCCATTTGCCAAAAGTTATCTTTGTCGCCAAATCTTTTTATTCTATCTTTATCTACATACTTTTGCCAGATAATCTCTGCTTCATCATCGCTATCATGGACTGTAACCCAAAGCTTCTCTTTTGGAAGTTTCAAAACTTCTGTGATGAACTCCCATGCATTTTTGATGGCATCTTCTTTAAAGTAGTCACCAAAAGAGAAATTACCAAGCATCTCAAAAAAGGTGTGATGTCTAGCAGTGTAGCCTACATTGTCAAGGTCATTATGCTTTCCGCCAGCTCTTATACAAGTCTGACAAGTAACCGCACGAGGAGGGTTTGGTCGAGGAATCTCTCCTGTAAAAACACTCTTAAACTGAACCATCCCAGCATTTACAAAAAGAAGTGTTGCATCATCAGGCACAAGAGGTGCACTAGGCATCAGGGTGTGACCTTTGTCTTCGAAAAATTTTAAAAATTGAGCTCTTACATCCATAAATTTAATCCTAATAAAATAATAGCTATTATTTTACCTAAAATAGCTTTAAATGAGTCTATATATAAAATCCCAAATAATTCCATAACATTCCCCATGCTCCCAAATTCATAAAAAACTCATCTTTTTTGAACCAGAGAACACCTCAATTGGCTATAAAATCACACTTTACATATTTTTGACTCTCTTTGCATTGATTTTTGCATTTTTAGTGCAAGATTCATAGTTTTTAGACATGAGCTATCTTGCTTGATAAATGGCTGTCTCTTAGTTTTTGACTTTTTTAGGTTTGAGTTTATTGTCATTGCAAACTCTCTTCGCGAGCTCTTTGCCGTATAATTTGAAGTGTTTTAACAAACTCCTTATTAACTTTGAGTATTGTCTCTCTTGCATGAGAAATCACCTTACCGGCGATATTATAGAGTTTATATCGTATTGTCTTTACTGTATGCTTTTGTAGGCTCTTGTCTAAAATTTGTTTGAAGAGCAAAAAGAGATTGTATGCTACAGTTCCAATATGAAAGTAAAAAGCATTTGCTTGCAGGTTTGAACTTGGTAGATAGCTCATATTAAAACCATTTTTAAGCTCTTTTATTTTATTTTCACTAGTTTCTCCTCTTTGACGGTGGAGTTTTACTATCTCTTGTGGTGTTGAGTTATTATCATTGGTAGCGATACAATAGTAGATCTCATCTTGATATTGCATCATTGCTTCATCACAGATATATTCTTCCATTGTAGGTAGTAGCGGTGTTATATCTTTTTTGATAACTATCATTCTGAAGGCATTATCAGTGTCAAGCATTGTATGTGTAAACTCTGCTATTTTTTCTCTTTTTGAGAAAGTCTGCCATGCTTCATCTTTAATACTTTTGATAGATTCAAATACATTTGTGTTCTTTTTAGCAGTAACGCTAAAGAGTATATTCTTCTCTTCGCAGTAGTTAAACAGTTCAGCCTGATAAGATGCACTGTCAGCTCTAAATCTATCAAATTTTCTTCCCAAAGGAAGCTGAAGTTCACACTGTTTGATAAACTCCAGGTTATTACTCGCTGGTGCCTCATTGCCTTCTCTAAAATCAACATCAATGACCCAACCGTTATTGACATGTCCTACCATAGGCATATATCCAGGAGCATTTTTATATGACCATTTGGCTGTGTTTTTATGTGCTTCAATAAAGGTGGCATCTATATCGAGAATAAGTTCTTCATTTTCAATACTTTTTAGAAATCGTTTGAAAAACTTTTTGTTTATCTTTCTCATACCATCCTCACCATTAACACCATGCTTCACGAGATATTTAGAAATAGCATTTGCTGTTGGTATATTTTCTATCTTTAAAAGTGTTGTGAGTCCTTCATCTATTTTTATCTCTCTGATATCATCAAGAAATCTTCCACCACTATGAAGCATAAGCATAAGGGGATAGATAAACTCAAATGCCAAGTAGCCATTGTTTCGTTTGGCTTTAGGTAAATTGTCGTTGCAAAGTGTTTCAAGGTTCATCCCCTTAAGATATTCACCAAGTATTGCTACGCCTGTTCTTGGGGTTAGTTTCTCGTTTGTGGATTGTAGTTTAAAATTTAAGATAGTTTGTGTCATAATTCACCTGTCATAATTGAAAAAGTCGCACCCAGTAGGTGAAAGTTTTAGGTGTGACTTTTTCGTTTTAAAGTACCTAATTATAGAGTAATTTGGCTTGTTGTTTGATTTGGTATGGAATTATTGGGGCTTTCGTAACATTTTTTCTTCAAATACTACTGGTGACATATAATCAAGATAAGAA
>JALUXQ010000183.1 GCA_027013265.1 Campylobacteraceae bacterium
TGACCTTACGCACTAAATGCAATACTGAGCAAAAAGAGAACGCTTCATATGCGAGGCAGGTTTTTGCAAGCGTAGCCGTAGCTACGGTTGTGAAAGCCTAACGAAGTCAGATGATGCGTTATCTTTTTGTCCTTTGGATGAGACAATTTGCATACAATTACTTCGTTGATAGTGTTTGAAGCTACTAGTAGCTCCTACATACTATCGCCTTATACTTGCAAGCAACTTGTCTCACTCAGTTTTGTATTTAGTGCGTAAGGTCAGTTTAAAAAAGAGGTAAATAAGTATGAGTGCAAGTTTATACGATACTTTGGGTGTTTCAGAAGGAGCATCCGCAGAAGAGATTAAAAAAGCATATCGAAGACTAGCTAGAAAGTATCACCCAGACATAAACAAAGAGAAGGGCGCAGAAGAGAAATTTAAAGAGATAAATGCTGCCTATGAGATACTAAAAGATGATGACAAAAGAAGACAATACGACCAATACGGAGATAGCATGTTCGGTGGTCAAAATTTCCATGATTTTGCTTCTAGTCAAGGTGGAGCTGATCTGGATGAAATCTTAAGAAATATGTTTGGTGGTGGAGGTTTTGGCGGACGCTCAGGATTCGGTGGCTTTAGTAGCAGTGGATTTGGCGGTGGAAGCTTTGGTGGCTTTCAAACTCCTGATTTGGATGTTGAAGCGAGAATTACTGTCCCTTTTAATGTTGCGATCTTAGGAGGTAAGCACTCTATCTCATATGGTGGGGAAAATTTTGACATCAAGATACCAGCAGGTATCAAAAATGGTGAAAAAATGAGACTGAAAGGAAAAGGCAAATCATACCAAGGACAAAAGGGAGACCTTTTCTTGAGTGTAGAGGTAGCAAATAGCATAGAGTATGAAAGAGATGGAGATGATTTGATTAAAAATCTTGATATCCCACTTAAAACTGCTCTTTTTGGTGGAAAAGTTAGTGTGCAAACTCCATACAAAGAGGTGACACTAAAGGTAAAAGAAAATACTAAAAATGCCCAAAAATTCCGTGTTAAGGGATACGGCATGATAAATAGAAAGTCTCAAATCAAAGGTGATCTGTATCTAAAGGCAAACATAGTGCTTCCAAATGTAAAAGATTTAGATGAAGATTTGAAAACATTGATGAAAGATAAATTACCAGATAAGTAAGGATATTAGCCATGCATGGATATGAAGAGCCAGTATATTTGATAAGTGTAGTAGCAAAAGTTTTGACAATTCATCCGCAAACATTAAGACAGTATGAGAGAGAAGGTCTTATATGTCCATCAAGAACGGATGGCAAGATGAGACTATACTCCCAAAAAGATATAGATAAAATCAAAATGATACAAAGACTCACGAGAGATTTAGGGGTAAATCTTGCTGGAGTTGATATCATAATTCAGCTAAAAAATAAAATAGAAGAGTATGAAGAGATTATAGATGAGTTAAAACAAAATGTTGCAAATAACAATAAAAACAGCCTAAGCACAGTAAATAATCCATTGGTAAAAAGGGAGAGTTACGAAGTTATACTTTTTGGTGATTAACGTTTTGTGCCCTCTATTTTGCAAGAGGGCGTGTTTTTACTCGTATATGCCAGAACTAAGGTATCGTTCACCTGTGTCACATAGGATGGTGACTATCGTTTTGCCTCTGTTTTCAGGTTTTGAGGCTATCTGTTTGGCTACATAGGCATTTGCTCCAGCACTTAATCCGACCAATAAACCCTCCGTTTTGGCCAACTCTCTTGTGGTGGCGAGGGAATTTTCATAGCTTACTTGTATAACATCATCGTAGATGTCTGTATCTAATACCTTTGGCACAAAGCCAGCTCCTATGCCTTGTATCTTATGCGGACCTGGTTTTCCGCCTGAGAGCACAGGGGAGAGGTCAGGCTCAACCGCATAGACTTTGATGTTTGGATTTTTCTCTTTTAGGGCTTTTCCTGTTCCTGTTACTGTTCCACCAGTGCCGACGGCAGCTATGAGTATATCAACTTTTCCGTTCGTATCTTTCCATATCTCTTTTGCTGTTGTTAACTCATGGATTTTCGGATTGTTTGGATTGTTGAATTGTTGTGGTATAAAAGAGTTTTCTATCTCACTAGAGAGTTCGTCTGCCTTTTGTATAGCACCATTCATGCCAAATTTTGCATCAGTCAAAACAAGCTTGGCTCCAAATCCACCAAGAAGTTTCCTTCGTTCTATGCTCATGGAGCTTGGCATTGTCAAGATGAGTTTCAGCCCATAGCTTGCACATACCATAGCGAGTCCAATCCCTGTATTTCCACTTGTTGGCTCAATTATCGTTGTATTTTTATCTATCTTTCCATCTTTTAGGGCGTTGTCAATCATATTTAGTGCGATTCTATCCTTGACGGAGTGCGAAGGATTTAAAAATTCACACTTTCCAAGAATCGTAGTCTCTGTCTCATTTGATATTTTATTTAATTTAACTAATGGTGTATTTCCTACCAATTCTCTTACATTTTTTGCGTACATTTCGTATCCTTTATATAGTATAGTTCATCTGCTTTGATAGCATCTGCTCATAAGTTTCTATGTGCGAGAGTGGCTTGTCAAAGAGTTGATCTAGTTTTTTATCACAATCGTAAAAAAAGAGATTGAAGATCGGACTCGTTGTTTTTTCTCTGTTTGTATTGAGTTCTCCATCGAGCACCTTGATCACATCTTTTATCAAGATTTCCTTTGTATGGTTTGCGATTTTATAACCACCTTTTGCACCTCTTGTGCTATTTACCAAATTTGATTTTTTGAGCTCTGTTAAGATTTGCTCCAAATAGTTTTGAGGGATATTTGCAATATTTGATATCTCTTTTAATTGCACTAACTCTTGAGTCTCTTTTCTTTTGTATAGTTCGTAAATTGCCATCAAGCCGTAGATGCTTTTTTTAGTTAAAAGAGCCATTGTCTAGCCTAAAGCATTATTTAAGTCTTCTATCAAATCATCCGCACTTTCTAGTCCGATACTTAGTCTTATAGAGCCAGGATTTACGCCTACTTTTTCCAAGTCTTCTGCTGGAACTTGACTATGAGTTGTGCTAGCTGGATGAGTGATGATAGACTTTGAATCTCCTATATTAACAACAACTGCAAAAATCTCTGTACTATCCAAAATCTTTTTTGCATACTCAAAGTCTTCTACTTCAAAATTTAGTAAACCTGAACTCATACTGTCTTTAAAGTATTTTTTAACCAAATGATGTTGAGGATCGTCCTCTAATCCTGGATATGAGACAGATTTTACTTTCGAGTGTGATTTTAAAAATTTTGCTACTTTGTAGGCGTTTTTAGAGTGTTCTCTCATCCTTACATGTAAAGTCTCAAGACCTTGTAAAAATAACCAAGAGTTAAATGGAGATGGAGTAGCACCAAAATCTCTCATAAAAGTTAGTCGTGCCCTTAAGGTAAATATCGGAAATGGAAGCTCAGCATATACGAGACCATGGTAGCTTTCATCTGGCTCATTAAAATCTGGATATCTAGCATTGCCTATAAGTTTATCATTTAGTCCAACTCTTTGTATAAGCACTCCGCCGATAGCAGTACCTTGACCATTTATATATTTGCTTGTGCTATGCACTACTACATCAACACCATGATTTAATGGCTGAAATAAAACAGGAGTGGCGACTGTATTGTCGCATATCGTTACCACATCATGTCTGTTTGCTACCTCTACTATTTTCTCAACATTTGGGATGGCGACTTGAGGATTTGAGAGTGATTCAAAAAATACAACTTTTGTATTTTCATCTATCAACTCTTCAAGCCCATCAGCACTACTGCTATCAAAAGTTTTACAGGTAATACCAAATTTTTTTAATGTGTGAGTAGTTAGTGTTGTTGTTCCCCCATATACTTTATCGGATACTATTATACTGTCTCCTGCACTAGCAAGGTTTAGTATGGAAAACAGAACAGCAGAGTGTCCACTTGCAGTTGCAAGTGCTGCTTCACCATTTTCAACAGCAGCCATTCTCGTTTCAAATATATCTGTTGTTGGATTGTTGAGTCTTGTATAGATTGGTCCTAACTCTTTTAGTGCAAAGAGGTTTGCAGCACGATCGGCTGAGCCAAAGTCATAAGCAGTAGTTTGATATATTGGAACTGACATTGTTCCAAAATCATTTTTATCATATCCAAAATGTAAAGCCTTAGTTTCTTGTGTCATGTGATTTCCTTTTGATAGGGCAGGGTAGCCCATAAAATATTTGACGAATTATATAATAAAATATATTTAATGTCAAGTATTCCTATAAAAAAACTAGGAAATAAAATTATCTTCTACTCTTTTACCCCAAATAATTTTTTTTGTTTGTTAGTAGGCTCTATAAATCATAGTCTCACTTGTTAGTTATAATACATATTATATTATGTATTATAATACATAACTACTGAAATAAAGTGCTTTAACTGACTTAAAAAGAGCTATAATTTCAGAGCTAACATGTTAGTAATTACATAGATATTTTATTTATGTTTCACAAAATATCTTTAAAACATAGATAATATGTAAAATTTTTACAAGTGTTGATTTAGTATTTTTTAATGTATTGTGTTTGAGGGATTGTTTGATTGACGAGATAAATATTGCACCAATTTTCATCTTATATTTTTTTATGTAAGCATGTGGTACAATCACTGTTTTACTTAAAGGATAAAATTTATGTTTACAAATGATGAAGATGATTTCTTGATGGGAAGTCCAAGAAGTAAGTTTTTTGATATAGTTTACAATGCAAACAGGTCACTAGCAGAGCAGTCAATCGAAGGTGTATTTGACAGATATTGTGCTATGGAGTTGCTTTTAGAAGAGTTTATAAAAGATGAAAATGAACTAGAATACCGCTTAAATGAAATCATATTTAATAGAACTGATGAGATGGGGACAAGAAAAAATTCACTCTTTTTAAGTGCCACAGGAGATGTTTTAACTCAGCATGAGTAAGATAATTTTCTTAATAATTTTACTGCTGTTTAGTGATATTTCATATGCCAAAAAACAAAAACTTTGGAGCTTTCAATACAGTTTTAATCTAAAAAAAGATAAAATCGCAACTGTATTTATAAACAAGAGTGATAAAGATAAAAAAGGAAATAGCCTATATGTCCTAAAATTTAGATGGACACTATATGCCAATAAAAGCTTGATTGTCTTAGCAAATTATATGAATTATCCGCACCAATATGTCCTAAAAAAAGAGAGATTGCTAGATAGTATTCGGATAAAATTGTTAAGCGATGGGCGAGATTATAATGGAAAAGCTTATGCTCTTATCGTCTTTTCTGATTTTGATAATAAAAGACAAATAGCAACTTTAAATGTATACATAAAAGACGAAATGAAAAGAATGACGATAGATTTTCAAGAACCAAAATAGCAAAAAAAGGAATGAGTTTGTTAGAAAAAGTTGAGCTACTTATGCTAGAGATGATAAAATCACTAGAAGATAAGTATATCTTGGAGTTATTTAAAAAAGTTCCAAAAGGCAAAAGACTAAGAGCAAAGTTGATACTAAAAATCGCAGGTTCAAGTGAACTTGCATATAAATTAGCGGCTATCGTAGAGATGATTCATGTTGCTAGTTTACTCCATGATGATGTTATAGATGATGCGACGACTAGAAGAGGAAAAGAGTCTATAAACTCTATGTTTGGAGATAAGACATCCATAATGCTTGGAGATATTCTCTACTCTACTGGTTTTGCAGCTTTGACTTTTTTGCCTCAAAAGGTAGCTTTTAAAATATCAAATGCTGTTGCTTTTCTTTCTGTTGGTGAGCTACTAGATGTTGAACTCTCAAAAAAATTCAATGATGATGAAGAGCTGTATTTGGATATGATTTATAAAAAAACAGCCTCCTTAATAGAAGCTTCGAGTGCTAGTGCTGCTATGCTTGCAGGCAAAAATGTGAAGGTTTATGAGTTATATGGTAAAAATCTAGGTCTTGCATTTCAGGTGATAGATGATGTGCTGGACATCACGCAAGACAGTAAAAAACTTGGAAAGCCCTCTTTGCATGATTTTAAGGAGGGAAAAACTACCTTACCTTATATGTATCTATGCAAGAGGATAAATATGGATGACAAGGCTAGACTGATTAGCTTGTTTAAGAAAAATTTAGATGAAAACGATAGAATTTGGATTAAAAATAAAATGGGGGAGACTTCTAGCTTGATTGATTCTATAAAATATGCTAAAAAGTTGAGTATTGAGGCGATGGATGCCATAAAAGATGAAAAAAATAGTGGATTAGAAAAGATAGTTGAAGAGATGATAGAGAGGGAATTTTGATGCACTATCTTACTGTTAGTTTTACTCATAAAAATACAGATATAACCATTAGAGAAAAGCTATCTCTTATGGATGAGCAGAAGCGTTTCATGTTTCAAGAGAAACTAAATGGCACCGAACACACAAATGAATCTATAGTACTTTCAACTTGCAACAGAGTAGAGATTTTGCTTAGCGTTGTAAATTGTGATACTACTATAAATCATGTATTTTCAGAACTATCAAAAATCTCAGGTGTTCCAAAAAATGAACTAGAAAGTAGAGGCGATGTATATGAGGACAATAGTGCCATACATCATCTTTTCTCAGTTATTTCATCATTAGATAGTTTGGTCGTCGGTGAAACTCAGATAGTAGGACAGCTTAAAGATGCCTATAAATTTGCCTATGAAAAAGGTTTTTGCGATCAAAAACTTAGTCGTGCCATACATCATGCTTTCAAGTGTGCCGCAGCGGTCAGAAATAATACAGATATATCTAAAAACTCTATATCTATATCAAGTGTGGCAGTTAATAAGGCTAAAGAGATATATGGCAATCTTGGAGGATACACAGCTTTAGTCATAGGTGCTGGAGAGATGGGAAGATTGGCAGCAAAACACCTTATAGCCAGCGGTGTCAATGTCATCATTTTAAATAGAAGCATAGAGAGAGCGCAAAAGCTTGTTGATGAATTAGGTGACATGGCTAGCGTTGCACCGTATTCAAAATTAGAAGAGTACATAAATAGATATAGACTACTCTTTAGTGCCACAGGAGCACCAAGAACTATCATACATAAAAGCATGATAGAGGAGAGAGAGTTTGATAGATATTGGTTTGATATAGCGATTCCAAGAGACATAGAGTCGATTGATATGAAAAATTTACATATTTACGCAGTTGATGATTTAAAAGAGGTGGTTAGTAAAAATGTTGCACAAAGAGAAGAGCAGGCAAAAGTAGCATACTCAATCGTAAACAAATCCACTATGGAGTTTTTTAAGTGGCTCCAGACACTCTGTATTGACCCAATCATAAAAGAGATGAGAAGTAAAGCAGAGAGTTGCTCACTTCATGAGATAAATAGAGCTATAAAAAAAGGCTATATAGATGAATCTCAGAAAAAAGAGATAGTGAAGATAATCCACCACGCTTTCAATGGTTTTTTACATACGCCAACTATAAAATTAAAAGAGATTGCAGAAAAACCTGAGGCAGATGTGATAGTCCAAGCAGTACAATACATCTTCGATATCAATGAAGATCAAACAAAAAAATTAAATATGTATAAATGTGAATACCAAATGGAAAACAATATCATGGAGACTAAATAGATGAGATTTTCTAAACTTTACGCACCTACAACAAAAGATACACCAAAAGACGCTTCGCTTCCTAGCCATAAATACCTACTACGAGGTGGTTTTGTTACGCAAAGCGGAAGCGGGCTTTATAGCTTCTTGCCTCTTGGAAAGATAGTGCTTGACAAGATAAGAGATATAGTCAAAGAGGAGATGGATATCTCAGGCGCCCAAGAGATTCAGATGGGAGTAGTTACCAATGCCGAGCTTTGGAAGCAGAGTGGAAGATATGATGTTTTTGGTAAAGAGTTGTGCAGATTAAAAGATAGGAAGAGTAATGAATTTGTACTAGGACCGACTCACGAAGAGGTGGTTGTGGATATCGTAAGAAATATAATTACAAGTTACAAGCAGTTACCACTTCATCTATATCAGATAACCACAAAATTTAGAGATGAAGCAAGACCAAGATTTGGACTCTTAAGAGGCAGAGAGTTTATCATGAAAGATGGGTATAGTTTTCATGACTCGCAGGAGTCTTTGAAACAAGAGTTTGACCTTATGGAAGAGACATACAGAAAGATATTTACTAGATTGGGACTTGACTTTAGAGTAGTTGATGCTGATAGTGGAGCTATTGGTGGAAGCGGAAGCAAAGAGTTTATGGTTTTAGCTGACAATGGTGAAGATGACATAGTTGTATGTGAGCATTGTCAATATGCGGCAAATATAGAAGCGGCAAAAAGAGCTAAAAAAACGACTGATGTGGAGGCTCCAGAG
>JALUXQ010000184.1 GCA_027013265.1 Campylobacteraceae bacterium
TTATGCCCATAACTTCACCTGTTGACTTCATCTCAGGTCCTAAAATAAGATCAGCGCCTTGTAGTTTGCTGAAAGGGAAAACTGCCTCTTTTACTGCTACATGACCTCTGTTTTTTGCTTTATAAATACCATTTTCAAAATATACTACTTTAAATGTATCATAAAATTCTAACGCCTCTTTCAAATCTCCTTGATACATCACTCTTGTTGCTACTTTTGCAAGTGGTATACCTGTCGCTTTTGATACAAATGGAACTGTTCTGCTTGCTCTTGGATTTACCTCTATCATATATATGTCATCTTGATATATAGCAAATTGTATATTCATAAGTCCCACAACACCTAGATTTAGTGCTATTTTTTTTGTTTGCTCTTCAACTTTTTTTATCAATCTATCACTAACACTAACAGTTGGTAGTGAGCAAGCACTATCTCCACTATGTATGCCTGCCTCTTCGATATGTTGCATAATCGCACCTAAGTAAACATCTTTACCATCGCAAATAGCATCAACATCTAATTCTATCGCATTGTCTAAAAATTGGTCTATAAGTACAGGTGAGCTGTGGCTAACACTAACAGCTTCATCCATGTATTCTCTTAGTTCACTCTCATTATAGACTATTCTCATGGCTCGTCCGCCCAAAACATAACTAGGTCTAACAAGGACTGGATAACCTATCTCTTTTGCCTTATCTATCGCCTCTTCTTTACTAGATGCTACATCATTTTTTGGCTGTCTTAAGTCATTTGCCACTAAAAAATCTGAGAATTTTTCTCTATCTTCTGCCTCATCTATCACTCTCGCACTTGTACCTATGATTTTAGCACCAATTACGGTCAATCTTTTTGCTATTTTTAGTGGTGTTTGTCCTCCAAAATGGACTATGATGCCATCTGGTTGTTCATTTTCCACCACACTTCTTACATGCTCAAAATCTATCGGCTCAAAGTATAATATATCGCTAGTATCATAATCAGTAGAGACAGTTTCAGGGTTGCAGTTATACATGATGGTCTTAACACCCATATCTTTAAGAGCATAAGCCGCATGAACACAGCAGTAATCAAACTCGATTCCTTGTCCGATTCTATTTGGTCCACCGCCTATTATCATCACTTTTTTATCTTTGCTAACACTTTTACTTGTTGGGATTTTTGAGATATTTGTAGTGGAGTATAGATAAGGTGTTAGTGCTTTAAACTCTGCCCCACAGGTATCTACTTCATTGTACTCTAGATTTATACCAAGCCTCTGCCTTGCAAAATATATATCATTTTGTGTTAACTCTAAATTGTCATATTTGTTTATAAGCCATGCTATCTTTTTATCTGAAAACCCAAAACTTTTTGCAAGTCTTAGTATATTTTTATCATTTAGAGCAAACATATCGAGTTTTTTTTCAAATTTTACCAAATCTTCAAATTGATATAAAAACCATTTGTCTATCTTGCAAAGTTCGTGCACCTCATCTACACTAAAGCCTCGCCCTAGTGCCTCCATGACGCAAAGAACTCTAAACTCATTTGGTCGTCTTATCTCTTTTTTTAGCTTCTCGTCATCATACTTTATCTCATCAAATCCGCTAAGTCCCGTCTCAAGTGAGCACAAGGCTTTTTGAAAAGACTCTTTAAAAGTTCTACCTATTGCCATGACTTCGCCGACACTCTTCATAGAAGTCGTAAGTGTAGAGTTCGCAACAGGAAATTTCTCAAATGTAAATCTTGGAATCTTTGTCACTATATAGTCAATAACTGGCTCAAAACTAGCCGCTGTTCCTGTTATATCATTTGTAATTTCATCAAGCCTAAAGCCGACTGCTAGAAGAGTCGCAACTTTTGCTATGGGGTAACCTGTCGCTTTTGAAGCTAGGGCACTACTTCTGCTTACCCTTGGGTTCATCTCAATAACAGTCATTCTGCCATTTTTTGGATTTATCGCAAATTGAACATTGCTTCCGCCTGTATCGACTCCAATTTCACGCAAAATCGCAAAAGAGGCATTTCTCATATTTTGATACTCTTTGTCTGTCAAAGTAAGTGCTGGTGCGATTGTGATGCTATCACCTGTATGAACACCCATCGGATCAAAATTTTCTATTGAGCAGACGATGATGCAATTGTCACTACTATCTCTGATAACCTCCATCTCATACTCTTTCCAACCTAAAAGCGACTCCTCTATGAGGATTTCATTTATAGGGCTGGCTTCTAATCCTGCGGTTGCTAAATCTTTAAATTCATCTATATTGTATGCCACACCACTTCCGCCACCTGCTAGCGTATATGAAGCTCGAATTATCAAAGGGAACCCTATCTCAACGGCAGCAATTTCTGCTTCATCAAGATTATAAGCGTACCTGCTTTTTGGCAAATCCATGCCTATTTTTATCATAGCATCTTTAAATGCTTGTCTATCTTCGCCTTTTTTGATAGCTTCAGGATTTGCACCTAAAAATTTTACACCATTAAGCATACCTTTTTCATACATGCTCATTGCCACATTTAGTGCAGTCTGTCCACCCATAGTTGGCAAAATAGCATCAACTTTCTCTTTTTTTATAATTTTTTCGATTATATCTTCATTTATCGGCTCCACATAAGTTCTATGTGCAAACTCTGGGTCAGTCATGATTGTGGCTGGATTAGAGTTGATGAGCACCACCTTGTATCCAAGCTCTTTTAATGTCTTTGCTGCCTGTGTTCCTGAGTAGTCAAACTCGCAAGCCTGCCCTATAACAATAGGGCCTGAACCTATCAATAATATAGTCTTTATATCATCTCTTTTTGGCATTTTATTCCTTATTTTTTTGTTATAACATGTAAATATGATGGAACTGTTAGATTTATATATGGTTTTACGATCGCAGTTTTTGAAGACTCTTCTTCTATAACTTTGACTATTTTACCAACCCTAACTCCTTGGAAAAATATATCATCCAATCCGCTAGTCACAACCTCATCGCCGATTTTTGGATTCATCCATTGTGGTATGTATTTGACTAAAATATCATTTGTATTGCCTTGTAAAACACCTGGTATCTTATCTTTGCCTACATATACAGAAAATATAGCATTTGGGTCTTTTAGTAGTAAACCCTCTGGATGAGAGTCTTGATCAACCACTATACCAACCCCATATCCTTGATATAAAAGTCCATAAATCCGACTTTTATTGAAATCTTTAAAATCAAGCCATATTTTATTGTAATTGTTTAGTTTAGAATAAGATATAGCTTGTATTCGTTTCACATTTGGCTTATAAATCGATATATTATTATCTTTTAGTACATCATTTAATTTTCCCGCAAATGCAATGGACAGAAGAGCAGACTTTTCTAATTTTTTATTCTCTTCTCTCAATTTTAAAATAATTTTTTGCTGATAAAAATGCTCATTAATTTTATGAATTACGACATTTCTAGCATGCAAATACCCAGAGAGCACAAAGTTGTTAAAGCCAACCACATACCCTCTGCCAACACTTGTGTATCTTGCAGATACAAAAATCATCAAGGCTAAAAAAAATAGTAATTTTAGTCTATTCATTTGCCAAGTGTTGGAGTAATTCTATCTCTTCAAGTGCTCTTCCTGTTCCCTTGGCAACCGCCAAGAGTGGGTCATCTGCTACAAAAACGGGGAGTTTTACAACATCTCCAAGATACTTGTCAAATCCTCGAATCAATGCTCCGCCGCCAGTCAAGACGACACCATTTTCAACGATATCACCAGCTAAATCTGGAGGCATGACTTCGAGCACATCTTTAAGTGCGTCAGCTATCTCTTTTAGAGGTTCTTTTATAGCATCTCTGACATCTTCGCTTGTAAGCTCAATCCTGCTCAAAAGTCCACTCACTTGGTCTCTACCTTTTACGATAGCATTTAGCGGTTCTGCCATAGAGACTGCTGTTCCTATCTCTATCTTGATATCTTCACCTGTTCTCTCACCAATCAGTAAGTTGTATTTTTTCTTAACATAATCAACAATCGCCATATCTATCTTATCGCCTGCAGTTCTGATTGACTTGCTTATAACCAAACCGCCTAGCGAAACCACACCGATCTCAGTAGTACCACCACCAATATCAACAACCAAACTACCCTCCGGCTCTCTTATTGGAAGTCCTGCTCCGATAGCTGCTGCCATTGGTTCTTCTATCAAAAATACCTCTCTCGCTCCAGCACTCATGGCCGACTCTCGTACAGCTTTTCTCTCAACTTGAGTGAGTCCGTAAGGAACACAGATGATGATACGGGGTCTTAAAAAACTCTTTCTCTTATGTGCTTTTTCTATAAAGTATCTAATCATCTTTTCAGTCATATCAAAGTCGGCTATCACGCCATCTCTCATAGGACGAATAGCTTGTATGTCACCTGGTGTTTTACCAACCATATTTTTGGCTTCTTTGCCAACAGCCAAGATTCTTTGTTTGCCATTTTTGTCTCTTTGGATTGCTACAACTGATGGCTCATTTATGATGATACCTTTGCCTTTTAGCAACACCAAAGTATTTGCTGTACCTAAGTCGATACTCATATCGCTTGAAAAAAATCCTATTAATTGATCGAGAATCATTCATTAACCTTTTTTATTTTATTGTGTGACCTTACGCACTAAGCGCTTTTCTTCTCTTTTTTTATATATAATGGCTTAACACCATCAACTACTACATCTTTAGTAATCACCACCTCATAACCATCTAACTCAGGAAGTTCATACATAACATCAATCATAACCTCTTCCATGATAGCTCTTAAACCTCTAGCTCCTGTTTTTCTTTTTATCGCCAAGCTTGCAACCTCTTGCAAGGCATCATCTTCAAATGTCAATTCAACTCCATCGATAGCAAACAACTTTCTATACTGCTTAAAAATAGCATTTTTAGGCTCAGTTAAAATCCGCACCATATCCTCTTGTGTGATTTCATTAAGAGTTGCCAACACATGTAATCTTCCGACAAGTTCAGGAATCAAACCAAAATGCACCAAATCATCTGGCTCAACCATATCTATTAGCTTCCAATCCTCGCTTTTAGCTCTCTTCTCTTGACCAAAACCTAAAACATTTTTACCAATTCTTCTTTTGATTATATCTTCTAGTCCATCAAATGCGCCGCCACATACAAACAAAATACCCGAAGTATCTATCTGTATAAACTCTTGGTTTGGATGCTTTCTTCCACCTTTTGGCGGGATATTTACGATACTCCCTTCTATAAGTTTCAAAAGTGCTTGTTGAACTCCTTCACCACTGACATCTCTAGTGATTGAGCGATTTTCGCTCATCCTTGCTATCTTGTCAATCTCATCTATAAAGACGATTCCCTGTTCAGCTCTTTTTACATCACCATCTGCTGCTTGAAGTAGTTTTGTCAAGATATTTTCCACATCTTCTCCGACATAACCGGCCTCGGTCAAACTTGTAGCATCAGCGATAGCCAAAGGAACATCTAGAAACTTAGAAAGTGTTTGCGCCATCAGCGTCTTTCCACTTCCTGTTGGTCCGATTAGCAATATATTTGATTTTGATATCTCTGTATCATCCTCTACAGAGTTATTTTTGAAAATCCTTTTATAGTGATTATATACTCCGACTGAAAAAATCTTTTTAGCTCTGTTTTGACCCACGACAAACTGGTCTAGAGCTGAAGTTAACTCCTTCGGAATCAACATCTCATAATCTAATTTTTTATTTTCACTTGTCTCATTTTCATCTTCACCAAAAAATATCTTATGGGCTGATATGACACAATGTTCACAAATAAAAACATTTTCGCCCGCTATAAGTCTTGTGTCACTGTTCTCTTTTGTACCACAAAAACTACACTCACGATTTATCATTTAGTTTTTCCTCTCGTATGGTATGCCTCTTTTTGTTTCCAATATAAAAGTGCACATCTGTTTTACTTTTTCATTTTTTTCATTTTTCATCAATTCACTTGCCGCCTCTTTGATAGGCTCATTTGATCTAAAAAGTTTTCCATAGGCGCTTTGCAGAGCTCTTATATCATCTTTTTCAAATCTTCTTTTAATCCCAACAGCATTTAAACCTTTAACAACTGCTCGATTGCCCTCAGCCAAACAAAAAGGTGGGATATCCTGACTAACAGCACTTGCTCCACCTATCATACAACCCTCGCCTATATGAACAAATTGATGGATGGGTGTCATACCTCCTATCACGGTATGGCTTCCGATTTTTACATGCCCAGCCAATGTTGCATTGTTTGCCATGATCACTCGGTCGCCAACTTGACAATCATGAGCGATGTGCGAATATATCATAATAAAACAATCATCCCCTATCTTGGTTGTTCCACCACCATGAAGTGTGCCGGCATTTACTGTAACAAACTCTCTTAAGATGTTGTTTTTACCTATGCGAACTTTTACATCATCTTCGCTTTTATGTCCTAAATCTTGGGGTGGCATACCAATTATGGCATATGGGTAAATCTTTGTTCCCTCACCTATAACAGTATCTCCATAAACTCCAGCACCCTGCATAATCTCAACACCATCTTCTATGATAGACTTTGAAGATATATATACAAAAGCACCGATTTTTACATTTGCTCCGATTTTCGCACCATCTTCTATGATAGCACTTACATGAATATCTGACATCTTTGGCTACTTATTTATCAACAATCATAGCTTTTAATTCAGCCTCAGCAGTCAATTTATCATCTACATACGCTTTGCCGTCTAAGACCCAGATATTGCCTCTGTGTTTAATCACACTTAACTTATAAACCAATCTATCGCCTGGTTTTACAGGAGAGCGAAATTTGGCTTTGTCTATACTCATAAAATATACAACTTTATCTTTTGTATCCTCTTGTTCATCTTCATCCATGCTTTTAAAAGCCAAAATACCACCAGCTTGTGCCATACCTTCGATAATCATGACACCTGGATATATAGGGTGTCCAGGAAAATGTCCACCAAAAACAGGCTCTTGAATAGTAACATTTTTAAAACCCTCTATAGACTCTCCAGCACTCAAGTCAGTAATCCTATCTACCAATAAAAATGGTGGTCTATGTGGTAATATCTTCTGAATTTCTACTACATCTATTATCAAATTAAAACCTTTGTATTAAATCTTAACATTCTATCCAATTTTTACTAAATTTTCCCTAACATCCATATATGTATGTGAATTTAAAAATATTTCATACTTTTGTTCTTTAAAACTATCGACTACAATTATTGGAAAAAGGGTCTGCATCTTTGTTTGCGAGATAGAGACCCTAACCTCTATCTCCTCTTCAATTTTTGGAGGATTTTTCACCATATCGAGCACACTTTTATACTCTGTTTTAGCTAAAAAATTAAACTTTTCAACAGATAAAAAAATAGTCTCTTCTCTACTGAAATATCCAATTTCATCTTCTATAAACTCTATTTTCCCTTTGGTAAAATCTCTTGAAAGTTTGGAATAAAAGAGAAAATAGCTAGGTATCACACCGCTTTTTTGCTCTTTTACAAAAGCTCTAAATACTCTATAATTTAGAAACTTTTCTCTTCTTAATCGAAACTTTTCTTTTGATTTTTCGCACTCTTGTACCCTTTTATAAAGCTCAAGCCTATCCTCTATGCTAGAGGGTAAAATTTGCCTTGATGTTGGAGATATTAATTCATCTTTTAGCCTGTTTTGTTGCTCCCTTTGAACCTCTAACGCAAAGATACAACCACAGTAGTTTTGGTGATAGAGCATATCTTTTTTTGCCAAAGCAAACTGCTCGCTTGTGCCTCCATTTTTTCTAAAATCTGGTGTCAAAACTTTTACTTTATATCTCTTTTCAACTTCTAGTGCATTTGCTCTTAACTGTTCTATCGATTTTTTTGGACTTGTCAGAAGGGTTGTTGTTATCTCACTTTCACCAATCTGCACCGCTTTTTTTGCTGTGCTTACCAGTCTGTTATCAAAGCATACACTGCATCTTTTGCCTTTTTCAGGCTCACTCTCTAGTCCTCTAACTGCCTCAATCCAGCCTTCATAATCATACTCTCCCTCGAGCAGTTTTATACCCAACTTATCACAGCTTCTTTGCACATCCATTAGACGAAGTTTGTACTCACTATATGGATGAATATTTGGGTCATAAAAATAACCTATCAACTCTTTTTGCGGGTAGAGTTTAGAGAGTTTTTGTAGAAAAAAATGGCTATCAACCGAACAACATATATGAACTAACAAGTTTCATGACTCCTTTTTTAGGAATTATAGTATAATTTGGTAAATATTTAACTGACCTTGTGGACTAGGAGGAAATGTGATGAAATATCTTAAAAGTTTCAAGTTTTGGGTTGCTTTCTTTGTTGTACTTTATACTTTTGTTGGCTTTATTATATTGCCTTGGTTCATCACAG
>JALUXQ010000185.1 GCA_027013265.1 Campylobacteraceae bacterium
GACAATCATTCCAGAATAGTAAAAAGTTTTTAATCATAAAAATAGAGTTAAGTTCTAGGCGTTAGCCTTAGCTTTAGTCGCGAGGAATTTTTGCGGAATTCACTTCCGTAAAAAGAGGACAGTTAAATAAAAAAAGGAGAAATAAAATGGAAATAAAACCATACGGACAAAATTCTTACACACCAGTACCATCAGCTTTTACAAAATTTAGAAGAAATTGTGTGATTTGGCAGTTTGTCAGGTTTATTGCGATCAATATTAAGATGACAGTTCTTATATTAAAATCACATCATTAAATAAAAATTATAGTAACTTCTGATATAATATAGACTATTAGAAGCATCTATTGTCAAGATGCTTCTAAATATATTTTTGGAGAAAGTTATGAAAATAGTTTTATCCCTTATCTTTGTAGTCTTGCCCATTTTTGCTTCATCAAAGATTTATTCAAATCTCAGTTTAGCACAAGCAATTAAGATTCTAAAAAAAGATAATCTTGAGATAAATATAGCAAAATTTAATGAGAAAATTAAGGATTTTGAACACAAAATAGCACAAGGCTACAAATACGGAAAGTTAGATTTTGTTCAACTTGCCTTGCGTTCAAATGACGCAGGAAATGTGTTTGGTTTCAAATTGCAAAGCAGAGAGGCAAGTTTTAAAGATTTTGGTTTTAGTCAGTTTAGCTTAACAAATCCAAATATTTTAATTGTTCAACCTAAAGACTTAAACTATCCAGGTGTCATAAATCACTTCCAGACAAAACTACATTATGAAGTGCCACTATATACAGGCGGAAAGCTAGAGCAGTATGACAAAATCACATCAGCTCTAATAAAGCTAAGCAAACTTGATATTAAGAAAGTCATGAATGAAAAGATATATCAATTAAAAAAGAGTTATTTTGATATATACTTGCTAGATTCCTATATGAAAAACTTAAATATCATAGAAAAAAATATGCTAAAACTCGAAGATATGGCGCAGGCCATGATAAAAGAGGGTTATGCAAAAAAAGTTGATCTCTTAGAGGTTCAATCAAAAAATGCAAATGTGATAAGAATGATAAATACTGCAACCGCAAACAAAAAACTTGTTCTTCATTTTGTATCATTTTTACTAAACTCAAAAGTAGCATCTGTTTCTGGAAATTACAAAAAAGTTATGCCAAAAACCTTCGATATAGATAAGATTTTAGCAAAAAATATAGATATACAAAAAGCAAAAGAGGGTATAAAAATTACCAACATGAATATAAAACTACAAGAGTCCTCTGATTTGCCTGTTATAGGGACATTTTTAGAGTATTCTACAGCTGATAACCATCTATTTAATGCCATGAATAAACACAAATCATATACTGTTGGAATCCAGTTTAAATGGAACCTTTTTAACGGAGGGGTTGACATGGCAACTATCCAAAAAGCAAAAGTGGAAAATTTAAAAGTTAAAACTCAAGCTATGCTTGCAAAAAGAGGTGTAGTTTTGCAGGTGCAAAAGATAAAAACCGAGATAAAAAGTATGGATTTTGATATCGACAGCCTAGAGAAAGAGTTGGAACTCACAAGGACTATATATAAAAACTATCTTGGACGGTACCAAGAAAAACTTGTCTCTATAAATGATGTGATTATCAAACAATCATTAGAGTTAGAAAAGGTATTAAAATTGAAAGAGGTAGAAAATAGAAGAAGTGACAAAATATTAGAGTTGGAAAAAATAGCAAATGGAGAAGAGATATGAAAAAAATAGGTCTGTTTATACTGTTTTTATCGATATTTTCATCGCAGATAGTCGCAGGTGGATTAAATCTAAGCGGTAGTGTGATTTCAGATAATCAAAAGATGATAACAAGTAGATATATGGGTTTTGTTGTAAAAGCAAATGTAGATGAAGGCGATAGAGTAAAAAGAGGTCAACTGCTCTATGAGATTGATTCTAAAGAGATAGATAGTGCAAAAACTCAAGTACAGTTGGCGATTTCACAAGCAAAACTAGCTTCTCAGATGTATGAAAATCAGTATCAAAATGTAGAGTTAAATCTGCAAAGATATAGACGACTCTTGAAAAAAGATATGGTTTCTAAGTATGATGTAGAAAATCTTGAATTGGCAGAAAAAAACCTAAAAGCGATGGTTAAGATTTCAAAAGAGCAGATAAGACAGGCAAAAGCAAAACTTCAAGAAGTTTTAAATCAGTATAAATATCTACAGATAAAAGCGCCAAATGATGGTGTGATAATAGCCAAAAATATAAAAGTAGGCGAAATGGCGATACCTGGTATGCCAGCTATTGTCCTCTCTGACTTAAGTGATTTGAAAATTTCAACAGAGATATCTGAGAGTAATTTAAAAGATATAAAGGTCGGCGATAGCGTAAATATAGAAATAGCTTCGATTGGTTTGAAAAGCAAAGGGATAATATCCTCTATAATTCCTAGTTCAAACCCATTGACTCACACTTTCAGGTTAAAAGTCAAATTTGATCAATCAGGTAAGACAGTATATCCAGGTATGTATGCTGTAGTAAATATCAAGTAGTCAACATGAGTGATATCTATAAAACAAAAAATATTGCGGGGAAACTAGCCCGAAGTTTTTTACATAATCCTCTGACTTCGTTGTTGGGTATATTTTTGCTTCTTATGGGCTATATTGCACTACAAGTGACCCCAAGAGAAGAGGATCCGCAAATAGAGATAAGTGGTGGCTCAGTGATGGTTATACTCCCAGGTGCTACTCCAAAACAGATAGACAACATCATAGTAAAGCCTTTAGAGAGAAAGATAAAGGAGATTAAAGGGGTTGAGCATATATATGGCGTCAGCATGCACAATGTTGGAGTTGTAAATGTGATGTATTATATAGGAGAAAATAGAGAATCATCAAATCTAAAGCTATACGATAAGGTGATGCAAAATCTGGATAAGTTGCCAAAAGGGGTGATGCAGCCAATCGTAAAACCTTTTGATATAGATATAGATATACCGATTGTGACAGTATCATTTTATCCAAAAGATAACTCAAACATATCACAAGTTGAGCTATATGAGCGAGTTAAATATATACAAAACAGGCTAAATTCCATAGAAAATGTAGCAAAAACAACACTTAAAGGCGAAAAGAAACAGCAGTATAATATACAGGTGGATTTGAAAAAATTATCAGGTTTTCATCTCTCAATGGGACAGATAGTAAATGCTTTGAAATCCTTAGCAGCTGATGTGCCAGATATTAAAAACAGAACAGTTGACGGAAAGCTTGCTATCTTTGGTGTAAAAAATGCCATAGAGAGTATAAGAGATGTCAAAAACTTGATAATAGCTCAGTATATGGGCTCCCCAATATATTTAAAAGATATAGCAACTGTGGAAAATGGTTATAATATACAAAATTTCCAAAGCACAGAGATTATATATAAAAAAAATGGCAAATTTACAAAAAGCAAAAAACAGATAACTTTGACGCTATCAAAACTAAAAGGGACAAATGCTGTTGTTATAGCCGATGCAATAGCTAAGAAACTAGATGAATTTAAGAGTGAACTCTCCAAAGAGGGGGTAGGCTATAAAATTACTAGAAATTATGGAGTTAGAGCTGATGAGGCGGTCAATGAGTTGGTGATGCACCTTCTTGTTTCTATCGTTATCATCGCTATTTTACTTGTATTGGTCCTAGGGTGGAAAGAGTCGTTGATAGTTACTTTTACAGTTCCTGCAATCTTGGCTGTTACTATATTTGTAGCCTTTATGACAGGACAAACGATAAATAGAATCACTCTTTTTGCATTTTTACTAAGTCTTGGATTGTTAGTTGATGCAGCTATCATTGTTATAGAAAATATACATAGGCATTTGCATGAGCACGATGCCGTAGATAAGGATATGGACGATATATTAGTCGAAGCAACTGACGAGATAGGGGCACCTACAAACATAGCAACTTTAGCGATAATTCTAACAATGGTGCCTATGGCTTTTGTTGGTCAAATGATGGGACAGTTTATGAAACCAATTCCTCAAAATGTGCCAGTTGCACTATTTACATCTTTGGTTGTAGCTTACATATTCACACCTTTTTTATCTAGAAAATTGCTTAAAAAGCCAAAGCTTCATCACCATGAACACCACTTTCAAAAAAATGACACAGAGTTAAAAGGAGAAGAGAAATGAAGATATTTGAAAGACTTATATACTCTATCCTAAACTCTAAATTTAAAAAGTTTTTAGTGCTATTTATTACATTGTTAGCATTTGTTGGCTCAATCATGATGCTTCCATCGAAGCTAGTTTTAGCAAAAATGTTGCCAGGAAAGAGTGCAAATACCTACTCGATATATGTAGATACCCCAACAGGAAGTTCAGTAGAGCAGACGCGTAGAGTTACACAATGCATAGATGGTATTTTACAAAAAGAGAAAGAGGTTGTAAACATAGAGACCTATCTCGGAATGGGTTCACCTCTTGATTATGCAGGTTTGGTTAAAGGCTCAGGTTTCAAAAGAAGTGAAAATGTAGCCGAAATTGTGGTAAATCTTACTGATAAACATAAAAGAGACGAGAAATCATTTATGATGGTGCACAGACTAAGACCCGTGATACAAAAAAATTGTGAAAACTTAGTCAAGGGGACAAATATCAAGATGATAGAACAACCAGCAGGACCTCCTACGCTAGCTTCTATTGTAGTTGAACTTTATGGTAGTAACGCCCAAAAAGTACGCAAAATTGCAAAACAGATAGCTGGTATCTTAAAGCAGACAAAAGGTTTGGTTGATGTTGATATCATGCAAGATGAGATATATAAAAAGTTTGAATTAAAAGTTGATAAAGAGAAAGTTATACGATCAGGTATCTCGATAAAGCAGGTAAATCAAATACTATATTTGGCATTTGAGGGTATGAATGTAGCCATCAAAAATAGTGAAAATGCACCTGAGCAGATACCACTATTTTTGGTACTTAGTAAAAAAACAAAAGAGTTATCCAGTTTTTCTAAAGATGCTTTAAAAGACAAGTTATCATCTTTGAAGCTTATGAATAAAAAAGGCATGATGACTCCTGTCATAGAGCTGGTAAATATAAAAGAGGTTGACTCCGAGCCAACAATTATGTCGAAAGATTTGAGAAAGATGGTAAATATAACTGCTGAGACTGATCTTGTTTCACAGGTTTACCCGCTTCTTAAAGCAAGAGCTAAAATGAAAGAGTTTTTTAGTAAAAATTATGATGTTAAAAGTACCCATCTTTTTAATCTTCAACTAAAAGATAAAAAAACAGGCGAGATATATGATTTGAATTGGGATGGAGAGATGAAGGTGACTATGGATACTTTTCGAGATTTAGGAGCTGCTTTTATAGCCGCTCTTGTATTGATTTTCTTGTTGATGGTCATATACTATAAGAGTTTTGCTATAAGCGGCATCATACTTCTTGGCAGTTTTCTCTCTATCATCGGTGTGATAGTTGGGCATTGGGTCATGGATGTGTTTACAGTAGATACTTTCTTTTTGACAGCCACTTCACTGATAGGATTTATCGCTCTTATGGGGATTAGTTCTAGAAATTCGCTTCTACTTATAGATTTTGCTGTCAGCTTGATAGAGAAGGGGATGCCCAAGAGAAAAGCTATCGCAGTAGCAACAGCTACAAGGGCAAAACCTATATTTTTAACTGCTGCTGCTATTATCTTGGCAAGCACTCTTCTTGCAAGGGATCCGATATTTGGAGGACTTGGAGTTGCACTGATATTTGGAACAATTTCTGCAGTTATAGTCTCTCTTATTTTTGTGCCAGTTCTTATGGATAATACAAAAGCCATAAAAGATACAAAATAGTTTTCAGGGGTGGTGTGTAAAATTACACTGCCCCACAAACTACTATTTTCTTAAAAAATTCATCTTCTTTATAAAGTCATATATTTTCATCCCAAAAATCTCAAAGCTGTTTTGAGTCAGTAAACAGTCATAAACCTCAACCAAATCACTCTTTTCGCTAATCGTCAAATTTACCATGCAAACCCTTTTTTTGCTTAAAAAACTCATAAATTATACATAAAAATATATTAATTATATATAAAATAATATATAATATACATATAAATATTTAAATTATATATTAATATGTGTAAAACAGACAGTTAATATTTTAATAGTTTGTATTAAATGTATTAAATATACGGATAATCGTATAATAAACTATATCTATTTGTTTTAGTATATTTTTGCTATAATCTATAAAAAATTTTAGGAGAAATAATGGCAACATACTCAATGGGAGATTTGAAAAAAGGTTTAAAAATAGAGCTAAATGGAGTTCCATACAAGATAACAGAGTATCAACATGTAAAACCAGGAAAAGGTGCAGCTTTTGTAAGGGTTAAGATAAAATCTTACGCAAATGGTAAAGTTATAGAGAAAACTTTTCATGCAGGCGACAAGTGTGAATCACCAGATCTAGAAGATAAAACCATGCAGTACTTATATGACGATGGTGAATTTATGCAATTTATGGATAGTGTCACATATGATCAGATTGGACTAAGCAGAGATCAGGTAGGAGATGCTGCAAATTGGATAATAGATGGCATGAATGTAGATATGCTTTTTCACAATGGCAAACCAATTGGCGTAGAAGCCCCATCAGTTGTAGAGTTGAAAATCGTAGAAACACCACCAAATTTTAAAGGTGATTCTCAAGGTGGCAAAAAGCCTGCTACTTTAGAGAGTGGAGCAGTTGTGCAAATCCCTTATCATGTCCTAGAAGGTGATAGTATAAGAGTAGATACTGCAAAAGGTGAATACCTAGAAAAAGTCAAATAAGGAGCATATCGTGTCTAAAGTATTAGTGCCATTAGCAACAGGTTTTGAAGAGATAGAAGCATTGAGTATAGTTGATGTTTTAAGAAGAGCTGGTGTAGAAGTTGAGATTGCAGGATTGGGCAAAAGGCAGGTTGTAGGAGCTCATGGCGTAAAAATTCAAGCTGATTCTTGTGTTCAAGATGCAAAAAGTAGCGAATTTGATATGATAATTCTTCCTGGTGGACTTCCTGGTGCGACAAACTTGCAAAAAGATGAAACAGTACAAAAACTTCTAAAAGAGTTTGATGAGCAAGAAAAGTACATAGGTGCCATCTGTGCAGCTCCAGCAGCACTGCAAAGTGCAGGAGTTCTAAAAGAAAACTATACTTGCTATCCATCTTTTGAAACAAATATAAAAGAAGAGGGTTATAATCCAAATGAAGATGTGGTGATAGATAAAAATGTTATGACTTCAAGAGGACCAGGAACTGCTATAAGTTTTGCTTTGGCAATAGTAAAGCAGTTATGTGGTGACAAGAAAGCAGGTGAGATAAAATCACAACTTCTTCTATGAATGAACATATACAAATAGGTCGCATCAACACTCTCGAGATAGATAGGATGACCGACCATGGACTCTTTCTCTTGAGTGAAGATGGTGAAGATGTACTTTTACCAAATGCTTATGTGACGGACGACATGAAACTTGGTGAGTTGATAAAAGTTTTTATATATACTGACTCTGAAGACAGACTCATAGCTACAACTCTTAGACCAAAAGCCATGCTTGATGAGTTTGGATATATGGAAGTAGTCGATGTCGCTCCTTTTGGTGCTTTTGTTGATTGGGGTTTGCCAAAAGATTTGTTTGTGCCAAAAGCTTTGCAGAAGATTCCGCTAAAGGTTGGCATGAAGTTTCTCTTTAGGGTTTGTCTTGATAAAGAGACAAATCGTTTAGTAGGTGCACATAAATTTAAAAACTATATAAGAGATGATATAGAAGAGCTCGAAGTCAATCAACAAGTCGATATAGTCATAAGAGAAAAAACACCATTAGGGTTTAAAGTTATAGTGAACAACCTCTATGAAGCTATGATTTTTCACAATGAAATCTTCGAGGATATTTGGGTAGGACAAAAGAAGAGGGCTTATGTCAAAAATATAAGAAGCGACAGAAAGCTTGATATCTCACTTCAGCCCATAGGTAAGAAAAATGCCGATACGGCCACAAGTAGAATCGAAAAAATTTTGAGAGAAAATGGTGGGAGATTGGAGTTTAACTACAAAAGCTCACCAGAAGATGTAAAGAGAAGATTTGGGCTAAGCAAGAAAAACTACAAAAGAGCATTGACAACTTTAGCAGAAGAGAAAATCATAACACTTGACGAGAGTGGAATTTGTCTAAAACAGTAGCTATAGTTGGAGCGGGAGCCTCTGGATTGGTTGCAGCAATAGTTGCGGCAAAAAGAGGGGCTAGAGTCAAAGTA
>JALUXQ010000186.1 GCA_027013265.1 Campylobacteraceae bacterium
CCCTTTGGATAAATGATATCTTCATGAAAAGAGTAGAGGAGGATGGGATTTGGACTCTTTTTGATCCTGCTGAAGTTACAGACTTGCCAAATCTTTATGGCGAAGAGTTTGAAAAAAGATATCTAGAGTACGAAAGAGATGAGGAGATATCTAAAGAGCACTTAAAGGCAAAAGAGTTATGGAAGAAGATACTGCTTAGCTACTTTGAGAGTGGTAGTCCATTTTTATGCTTCAAAGACAATGCAAACAGGGTAAATCCAAACAGTCACAGTGGCATCATAAGAAGCTCAAATTTGTGTACCGAGATATTTCAAAACACAGAACCAAACCACTACAAGACCAAGGTCGTCTATGAAGATGGAACATACACAACTTTTGATGAGCACGAAAAAGTAACCGTAGATGGAAATATTGAAAAATATGCAAAAAAGATAACTGCACTAGATAGTATAAATGACAAAAAGATATTTATAGTTGAAAAAGAGATGGTAGAGGGCAAAACTGCAGTTTGTAATCTAGCTAGTATAAATCTTTCAAAAATAAACACAAAAGAGGATATACAAAGAGTTATACCAACTGCTACTAGAATGCTAGATAATGTTATCGACCTCAACTTCTATCCTCATGCCAAAGTAAAACACACAAACCTCAAATCCCGCTCAATCGGACTAGGAGTGATGGGTGAAGCTCAAATGTTAGCAGAAAAAGGGATAGAGTGGGGAAGCTATGACCACTTTAGCAAAATAGATGAGATAATGGAAGCTGTCAGCTACAATGTCATAAAAGCATCATCCAATCTTGCATTAGAAAAGGGTAAATATCCTGATTTTGAGGGTTCAAAATGGAGCAAAGGTATTTTTCCGATAGACAGTGCAAACGAAGAGGCAAAAAAGCTAGTGGACCGCGGTGGGCTTTTTGGATATACATATGACTGGGAAGAGTTGAGAGAGAAAGTCAAGAAAAACGGCATGAGAAATGGGTATCTCATGGCGATAGCACCAACAAGCTCTATATCTATCTTAGTAGGAACTACTCAAACGATTGAGCCAGTATATAAAAGAAAGTGGTTTGAAGAAAATCTCTCTGGCATGATTCCTGTTGTTGTTCCAAAGCTAAGTCCTGACACTTGGAATTTTTATACGCCAGCATACGATTTAGACCAAAGACTGCTCATAAAAGCTGGCGCCATAAGACAAAAATGGATAGACCAGGGACAGAGTCTAAATGTCTTTTTGACACTCGATAAAGCAAGTGGCAAATATCTAAATGATATCTACATGTTAGCATGGAAACTAGGTGTAAAATCCACCTATTATCTAAGAAGTCAATCCCCCGAAAATAAACTAGATGTGGCTGACAGAAGTTTAGAGTGTGAAGGATGTCAATAAGATATTATTATAGTTAATATAATAAATACTTTTTAAGTTTTTCCGACAAAAAAAGTGATTATACCTCTAATTTTATGGATATAATCACTTCAACTTACCTGTAAAAAACCTATATTATTTTTGCGTGACAAAACAATAGCAGTTTATTTATTAAGTTTGGACTCAATATTCCTATAATATAATCTTGAAAATCTTATACGGGGTGTGCTATGCTAGAAAAAGTCTTAAAAAGAGATGGGACAACTCAAGAGTTTAAAGCTTACAAGATTCAAGATGCCATCAAAAGAGCATTTAAAAGCGAAAGCACTATATATGATGAGAGTGTCTATAGTAATCTTGTTTCCAAAATAGAAAAAAAGAGAATAGCAGCCGTCGAAGATATCCAAGATATGATAGAATTAGAGCTATACAAAGCAAGATATTTCAATGTTATGCGCTCTTTTATGATATATCGCCATACTCACAAAATGCAAAGAGAGCATATCGTCGGTTTAAACGAAGATACCACCTTTGTAAACTCAACCCAAACCATAGAAGAGTATATAAACAAAAGTGACTGGCGTATCAAAGCAAATTCAAACACAGGCTATTCAAATGCTGGACTTGTCAACAATACAGCAGGAAAAATAATAGCAAACTATTGGTTAGACAAAATCTACTCCAAAGAGGAGGGTTTTGCACATAGAAATGGGGATTATCATATACATGACTTGGACTGTCTTACGGCTTATTGTGCAGGCTGGAGCCTAAGAGCTCTTTTAAATGAGGGTTTCAACGGTGTAAGAGGCAGGGTAGAATCAAAACCACCTCAACACTTCAGAGAGGCGCTAGGGCAGATGGCAAATTTCCTTGGTATCTTACAAAGTGAGTGGGCAGGAGCACAGGCTTTCAGCTCATTTGATACATATCTTGCGCCATATGTGTTCAAAGATAAGCTTCCATATGAAGAGATAAAAAAGGCAATAGTCAGCTTTGTATATAATCTAAATGTTCCGGCTCGCTGGGGTCAAAGTCCTTTTACAAATATCACTATTGACTGGACAGTTCCTAGTGATTTGGCTGATCAAACACCAACTTGCAAAGATATACATCTGTTTAAAAATTTACAAGATAAAGAGTTGGAAATTGAGGCTAAAAAAAGAGGTGTAGAGAGTTTAGAAGATTTAACATATAAAAATTTTCAAAAAGAGATGAACCTAATCAACAAAGCCTACTATGAAGTGATGACAAAGGGCGATAAAACGGGACAGCCATTTACATTTCCAATTCCCACAGTCAATATCACAGAAGACTTTGACTGGTACGGTGAAAATACTGACATTCTCTTTGAAAACACAGCCAAGATTGGCTCCTCATACTTTCAAAATTTCATAGGAAGTCAGTACATAAAAGATGAAAATGGAAACTTAATAGAAAATCCAAAAGCTTATAAACCAGGCAATGTGCGAAGTATGTGTTGTAGATTGCAACTTGATTTAAGAGAGTTGCTAAAAAGAGGTGGTGGACTTTTTGGAAGCGCTGAAATGACGGGAAGTATCGGGGTTGTCACAATAAATATGGCAAGACTTGGCTATCTACACAGAGGTGACAAAGAGAAACTACTAAAAGAGGTGGAGTATCTAATGGACTTGGCAAAATCAACATTAGAGAAAAAGAGAGTATTTGTACAAGAGATGTATGAGCGAGGTCTATATCCCTATACTGCTAGATATCTACCAGGATTTAACAATCACTTCTCGACTATTGGTGTAAATGGTGTAAACGAGATGATTAGAAATTTTACAAACGATGAGCACAATATAGCCGATGAATTTGGAATGGAATTTGCTACAGAATTATTAGATTTTATGCGTCAAAAGATGGTCAAATACCAAGAAGAGAGTGGAAATCTATACAATCTTGAAGCAACACCAGCAGAGGGAACAACTTATAGATTTGCAAAAGAGGATAAGAAGAGATATCCGGATATTTTACAAGCTGGCATGGGAGACAATATATACTACACTAACTCCTCTCAACTTCCTGCTGGTTTTACCGATGATCCTTTTGAGGCACTTGACTTGCAAGATGATTTGCAGTGTGAATACACAGGCGGAACTGTTCTTCACCTATACATGAAAGAGAGGATAAGCTCAGTTGAAGCCTGTAGGCAGATGGTAAAAAATGTTATATCAAACTATAGGATGCCATACCTTACGATAACTCCTGTCTTTTCAGTATGTGAAAAGCATGGATATATCAGTGGAGAGCATGAATTTTGCCCAGAATGTGATAAAGAGTTGATAAAAAAATACAAAATAGAAGGAGAGATAGATGAGCAACAAAGAACTGCTTCATAAACTAGAAGAGAAGAGAACAAGGTGTATAGTTTACACCAGAGTTATGGGTTATCACAGACCTGTGGAGAGCTTCAATGTTGGAAAAACTGGTGAGCATAAAGAGAGGGTTCAATTTGTCGAAAAACTCTCTTACCGATAGACCAATTTATGACATAACAAAATTTACCACGCTAGATTTTCCCAAGAATCTAGCGGCCATCTTATGGTTTTGCGGATGCAATATGCGATGTCCATACTGCTACAATAGCCCCATAGTCTTTGGATCTGGAACAATAAGTATCCAAGAGACGCTAGATTTTCTAAAAACGAGAATAAACAAGCTTACAGGGGTTGTATTAAGTGGGGGCGAATGCACACTCTATCCAAACCTAGAAGAGCTATGCAACGAGATAAAGAGCTTAGGATTTAAGATAAAAATAGATACAAACGGAACAAATCCAAAATTAATAAAAAAATTAATAAAAAATGAACTTGTTGACTATATAGCACTTGATTACAAAGCTCCGAAAAACAAATTTGAAAGCATAACTAAAAACACAAACTTTAATGCTTTTGAGAATACACTAAACTCTCTGATTCAAGCAGATTTTCCTTTTGAAACAAGGACAACTGTGCACTCAGATCTGTTAAACGAAGAAGATATAAACTGTATAATTGACGATTTATACTCAAAAAACTACTCAAGAATCTACTATATACAAAATTATCTACATGCTGAAGATAATGTAGGACAAATAACTGCACAAAACCACCCGATAGAGACAAACAAAATAAGTGATAAAATAGATACAAACTTTCGAGAATTTTAGTTTTTTTTAGATAGAATAGAAAAAAAATTGAAGGCATTTAGATGAATAGAAAACACATATACAATCCAAGTTCAGATGAAAATCTGAACGATAGGCGAATATTTGGCGGAAATCCTCATGGGATTTTAAACTTTACTCAAGCAAAATACCAATGGGCTCTTAAGTTATGGGATATGATGGAGGCAAATACCTGGTTTCCAAAAGAGGTAGATACCACCAAAGATATTGTGGATTACAACAGAAACTTGACTGATGCTGAGAAGAGAATGTATGACTTGGTATGGTCACAGCTCATTAGCATGGATAGCTTTCAAACAAACAACCTAGCTGACAATATTAACCCCTATATAACAGCTCCTGAAATCAATGCTATACTCATCAGGCAAGCATATGAAGAGGCAAACCACTCAAAGTCCTATGCTGTTATGGTTGAAGCGATTTGCGACAATACTGACCTCATCTATGAGATGGAGAAGCATGATGATATATTAAGAAAGAAAAATGACTACATCTCAAGTGTTTATGAAGAGCTAGCTGGTGATGTTACAGACAAAAAGATAGTTTTAGCCATGTTTGCAAACCAAATCTTAGAGGGTGTATATTTTTATTCTGGTTTTACTGCTATATATGCACTTGCTAGAGCCGGAAGGATGCTAGGAAGTGCGCAGATGATACGGTTTATACAAAGAGATGAGATAACTCACCTTCTGCTTTTTCAAAACATGATAAATTCAACAAGAAAAGAGAGACCTGAGCTGTTTACGACTGAACTCGAAGAGCAAGTTCGTGAAATGTTCCAAAGAGCTGGAGAGCTTGAGATTGAGTGGGGCAAATATATCACACAAAATCAAATAATGGGCTTTACTGATGACATCATAGAGGAGTATATCCATTATCTTATAGATGATAGGTTAAGTGCTGTAGGATTTGATAAGATGTACAATGCAAGCCATCCTATTAAGTGGGTAGATGATTTTTCAAAATTTAATGACCAAAAAACTAACTTTTTCGAGGGAAATGTAGCAAACTATAGCAAAGGAAGTCTATCTTTTGATGATTTCTGATTTAGTATCTTTAGAGTTCGCTTATGCTTCTAAGAGTTTTGAAGAAAATTTCCAAACTCTTAGCTCCCTTGTGCAAAAAACTCCAAAAAACTCTCTCGTTCAAGCACCTGAGCTTTGTCTTAGTGGATATAGATATGAAAAGCTGGAACTTAGTGCCAAATTTTCACAACAAATAGTGCCAAAAATCAAAGAATTATCGAAAGATAGGATTTTATCTTTAACTTTGGTTGAAAAAGTGGGAGAAAATTTTTTCAATATAGCAAAAATATACCATGATGAAAAAGAGATTTACTCAAGAGCCAAAGTGAAACTTTTTTCTCTTGGAGAAGAGGAGAAGCACTTTGCACAAGGGGACACCAAAGAGATTAAAACGGTAGACATTGAAGGAACTAAAATTGCTTTACTTGTATGTTTTGAACTTAGATTTACCAAACTTTGGGATAGAGTAAGTGGAGCTGACATTGTGCTTATCCCTTCATATTGGGGAAAAGGCAGGAAAGAGCATCTTGCAATCTTAAGCCGTGCCCTTGCAGTCGCCAACCAATGCTTTGTGATAGTATCAAACAGTAGCGATGATGATATGGCATCAAATAGTTGCATAATTACTCCTTTTGGAGAAGTGATAGAAGATAGTAGTTTTGGGCTCATAAAGGCAAAATTTAGTAAAAAATTGGTAACAAAAATGAGAAGATACATAGATGTAGGGTTGGTGTAGATGTCAAGAGCAGATAGTTTTGCTTCAAAAATGAAGCTAGAAAAATCAAAAAAAATGGCGATAGGTATAAGACAAAAATGCAATATAAGTGATGAACTTTTCGCTGCCCTCGCTAGTAGCGAAAGAGAGTCTTTTGTGCCTACTGGTTTCGGGATTCATGCATATAGGCTAGATGCTTTGCCACTAGCGGCAAATCAATGGATAAGCTCTCCTCTAACTGTCGCAAAGATGACCGAAGCACTTAAGTTCCAAGGAGCAGACAGTGTTTTAGAGATAGGGTGTGGAAGCGGATATCAAGCACTTATACTAAGTAAACTCATAAGAAGAGTCTTTAGCATCGAGAGAGTTGAACGACTTGCAAAAGAGGCTAAAGAGAGATTTAAACAATTAAACATCAATAATATAAATGTCCGTTTTGATGATGGACAAAATGGTTGGCGAGATTTTGCACCATTTGACAGAATTATCTTCTCTGCCTCCACAAAAGAGGTGCCTGCTAAACTTTTTGAACAACTCAAAATTGGTGGCATTTTAGTAGCACCGATAGAAAAATATCAAAAACAGATAATAACAAGATTTGAAAAAACAGCCAATGGCATCAAAAAACAGGAGCTAGAGGATTGTCTCTTTGTGCCAGTTGTAGATGGTAAGGCTAAGTAGTAGGCACAAAATGTGTGCCTACTGATAAATTGCTTATAAAATTTTACAGTCAATTTAGAATTTTAAAACCAAAATCTAAAACCACCTACAATATAAGTCTCATTAAGTTTACTAAAATTATTTGTATTGCCATAATTTTTACTCCATTGAACCCCTAAATAAGGGGTAAATTGCTTTGTAACATCATAATTTAACTTCAAATTAGCAGTTATATTTGACAAGCCCTTTCCTAGTTCCATTCTTGGTATATCTTTAGAGTAAAATGCAGTAGATACACTAGGTGTCAGGTAAAGCTTTTGTGTAATCAAAGCTTTATATTCTGCATCAAGCCTTAATCCAATCGTGCCACTCCCTGCTAAAAGTGTTGCTCTCGTTTCTATAAAATATGGCAACATTCCTTGAAGACCTATTACTCCCCAAGTTTGATGAGTTCCTGGTTTTTTATCGTATCCAGCCCCTAGTTGAATATCCCAATATGGAGAAATAGCGTGACTAACGACGAGCTGATTTTCACTCTGAGAAGAGCTATTTTTTGGTTTTTCACCTTCGCTATAAAGATATACTTTATTTAACTCAGTTCCTACCCAAAAGTTTCCACTCCAACTGATTGATTTGTCAATATTGCCTTGTTTTTCGAGTGAATCAATTGTTAATTTAGACCAAATTGGACTTTGAGCCGACGCTGCAAAGCTAGATACTGCTACACTTGAGATTAACAATGCCACACTTAATATTTTTTTCATTTTTATCTCCTTCATTATGCTACCACCACTTTTCTAAACATTCCTGCCATATGATATAGCAGGTGACAGTGATATGCCCAAGAACCCCTAGCATCAACCGTAACTTGCATACTTATTTTTGAACCTGGCTGAACAATAACTGTGTGTTTTCTAACAAATTGATTATCGCCACTTTCTAGGTCTGACCACATACCATGCAAGTGCATAGGATGATTCATCATAGTATCATTGACATATGTGACTCTAAGTCGTTCTCCATAATTAAAAACCAACGGCTTGGCATCTGGATATGCTATACCATTTATCGACCACATGTAACGCTCCATATTGCCTGTTAGGTGCAGTACGATTTCTCTATCTGGCTTTTTATCGTTTGCTGTAGATCTAAGAGACTTCAAATCAGAGTATTTTAAAACTTTTCTTCCATTGTTTCTTAATCCAACTCCTGGATCATCTAGTCTGTATTGTGGATTTTGTGCTTTCATCGTGCTTTGCGGACCATCAGCATGTTTTAAAGGTGTTATCGGAATGGCTTGGTTCATGCTTGAATT